>CAOKHR010000045.1 GCA_948468325.1 uncultured Lachnospiraceae bacterium
AAGCCCTGTACAGTTTGCAAAAGCCGCTGCACCAACGGATGTTACTGTATCCGGAATGCTGACTGCAGAAATATTGCTGCAGCCATTAAATGCGGAACTTCCTATACTTTGAAGATTCGGCGGGAAAATGATCCCTGTAATAATCGTTTTTCCCATAAAAGCGCCGTCTCCGATTGCAGTAATTTTATCGGGAATTTTAACAACGCCGCCCGGAGCCGTATCTTTGTATCCCAAAACTGTTGTTCCGTCTTCACTTATAACAAAATCACTTTCATCACTGTCAAACAAATCGGCATATGCTTCCAGATCCATTTCTGCTCCCAGCTTTTTTAATCTGTCGCTGCTCTTATCATCCTGCAATTCCATTTTAGATAAAATATCTACATAATCTTCTATGGTATCCATTGCACCCGGGTCTGCGCCAGTACCTGCCTCTCCTGTCTGACCATCCTCCGGCTGCGCCGGTTCTGCCGGATTGTCTGTGCCGCCCTGTACGGGAGTTTCATTCATATCACTCCCCTCTTCTGACGGAGTATTTGCATCAGGATTCTTCTCTTCGTCTGTGTCCTGAGCGCCTCCATCCGGCATTTCTTCTGTTGATTCCGTTGATTCTGCCGGTTCTGTTGATTCTGTCGGTTCCTCCGGCTGAACTTCTTCGCCCAAATTGCCCGTTTCTTCCGTATCGGGTATCTCCGGCTCCGTTTCCCCGCCGTCTGTAACCGTTCCGTCCGGAATCTCCGGTGCTGTCTCCTCTGACCCTGTTCCTGCGGATTCCATGCCTCCTTCTTCTGCGCTTTCCTCCTGCAGACTGCCATCATCGTCTAAAGATCCTGCTTCGGGCGAACTTTCCGCAGATGCAATATCAGTCTGTTCTTTGGTATCATCTCCCTCTGCATTTACCAGATCGGGAAGTATGGAAAACAATGCTACCATAAGCACCATGACAATTGCCCCTATACGTACCGTTAGATTTTTTTTCATATTTCTCACTCCTGACTCTATAGCTTCCCTGCTATTGTAATTTTTTTGCTACAACGAAAAGTCTTCCGTCTTCCACGTAATTATTACAAGTGGAGAGCGTCAGCAATTTGTCGCTTTTCGTCACATCCTGTGTTCTATCATATACAGCGCAGCTTCGGATATTTGTTAAAAATGCATTGAAATCCTCATCGCTTTCTGCCTCAATAAAATTATAATACCGATAGGCGCCTTCGTCACCCACGTCAGACAGGCATACGGCAACAATCTGATACGTCTGTTTCTCATAAATTGTGTCAAATTCTATCCTGTCATGTGCTGATAGATAACTTTCTTCTAAATACTGCTTTAATCCGCCAAACATAGCTCCGCTTTTCATATTGTGGCCGTAAATAATCAGATTTGTACTGGGCTTTACAAAATCATCCCGGCAGTCCAGAAAAAGCGTTCCGTTGACATCTTCCATTCCATTGGCATCTTTGTCAAGATAATAAGCATTATCTGTTGTCTGCATGACCGGCAGATCAATCTGGGTGTCATTAATATAAATCCATCCCACAAAATCCGGATACTGCTTTTTTATAATGCTGTATTCCGGCAAAACTTCTAATGTTCTTTCGGTTTCCTGCTCCGGTTCTGATTCCTGCTCATTACCGCTGGTTTCCGGAGCATTATCCCCGCCTGTATTTGCCTCGCTTCGTATTCTGTCCGCATACCAGTCAAGCGCCTGTGAAATATTTCTCTGCTGCTGCACCTCCTCCAATTTTCTTGTCGCCCTGCGCTCTCTGTATACGGAAAACCCATAAAAGGAAATACACAATACTGCGAGAACGACACAGGAAATTCCCAGGAATTTAAACATCTGCGACTGCTGCTTTTCTTTGTCTTTGAGCTTTTTTTGCTCTTCTTCTGCTTCTTTCTTTTCTCTGCGCAGCCTGTGCCGTTCTAATTTTTTTGTTTTTTCCAGTTTATACTCGAAGTTCTGTGCTACTCTGTCTGAAATATCGCAGAAAAATGCCGTCCCAAGTTTGCTTTCAAATTCTACCTTTCCTTCACGGATATAATGGTATATTCCTTCTGCCACTTCCGGATCATCAATGTCTAAATGTTCTACGATAGTCTCAATTTTTTCCAGATCACGTTTTGCGCCTTCCCATTCTTCCCGGGTAGCAAATTCGTGTTTGCCAAGTCTGTATATTTCCTCCATACGTCCATCCCTTATTTCGCTTTTACCGATTTTGGAGAAGAATAACTACTGTAAAACTTCCTTCCGTTTATAGTCTTATATGCCCGGATTCTGTAAAAATATTTCTGATTTTTCACAAGTTTCTTATTCGTATAACTTGTTATTTTCGCTTTTTTAGCCGTACGTATTTTTTTATAACCCGATGACTTTTTCGTACTTCTGTAAATCTCATAACCGCTGACTCCGCCGACCTTTTTCCAGGACACGGTAATCTTCTTTCTGCCGGCTTTTAGTTTTACAGCCGGTCTGGCAATGGATGTTGATGCCTGCACAGCATCTGAGAAGTTCCCGTAATTGGTGCTTCCTCCTGCGGAAGCATACGGACGGATTTTATAAGTATATGTCGTCATTGCATTTAAGCCGGTATGCCTGTAAGAATTATTTTCCGTCCGTGCAACCACCTGGTTATTTGCATTATAAATCGTATAGCCTTCTGCTCCCGGCACTGCAGACCATGTCAGCTGAACATAATCACCGCTGCCTCTGGCATTTATTTCGGTTACATCAGCCATACCAATCACGTAATGAATCGTCTTCGTTCCGCCGTAATTGCCGATACCGGAAACTGTAAGCGTTGCAACTCCCGGGCTTTCATGATCCGCATAGGCAACCTGATAATCCTGATTTAACGTAAGTCTTCTGTTGCCGTCTGTTACTACAACATCCTGTTCTGCCGGACTTCCGGTATATATTTTATCCGTAACATTACCATAGCTGCATCGAACCACGCTCCGCCTGATAATTTCAAATGTCATGCTTACGGTTCCTTCATATCCGCCAATGCCTCTTACCGTTATTTCTGCAGTTCCGACATTCACATTATTATTGTAATCAATCACATAATCTACACCTGCAGTCAGGGGCAATCCTTCAAATACAACTGCTGCTACCGGTTCGATACTGCTTCCCGTATAAGTAAACGATGTGTCAATTAACTGAATCTGTGCGCCGCTTAAATCTCTGCTAATGTCAAAGTACACCGTCTGGCTTCCTTCATAAAGCCCTTCTGCTTCCGGCATCTTTGGCCAGATTGTTGCCGAAGCTCTGCCCCGTTCAATATTGTCGGCATATACTACGATGTAATCTACATCTTCAATTAATTCTTTTTCCCCTAATCTGACTGTCAGTTTCGGTCTGATTTCTTCTCCGGTATATGACTGTGCCGGAATCGGTTCAATAACCGCGCGCCCCAGATCTGCTGTAATATCAAATATCTTGGTTATGGTTCCTTTATAATTCCCATCCCCTGTAATCGTAACCGTAGCCGTTCCCGGATATATGTTATCGACAATTTCTACACTGTAATCATTTTCATCCAGTACATAATCCTCTGTATCCTGATCTGTCTTTGCCGCACCGCTTTCGTTTCTTCTCCTGTCTGTAATTACAATCTCCGGTACAATCTCGCTTCCGGTATAAGCCTGCGTTTCAATGACGGAAGATTCTATATAATCTTTTTCCAGATCCGCCTGAACAATGGCAAATTCAATATCTGCCGTTCCCGTATAATTGGAACCTTCTAAAGCATTTACCGTAACAGTTCCGGTATCTCCCACATTTGTATTTTCACCCCAGCCTGTAATTTCATATATGCCGGAATCAAGTTCATCATCACTTATTCTTTCATCTACAGCTTTAATATCAGCTTTATCCGGTACAATTGCACTTCCAATATATTCCTGGTCTTCAATTGTAAAGGTGACCTCACTGATGGGGCATTTCTCAATTGTAAACGGAATTCTTATTTCACCGGTATATCCGCTTCCCCTGTTTGCTTTAATGATGATATAGTGTTCGCCCGCATTAATACATCCGGTTTCGCCATGATCCCATTCAATTGTATATGTTTCGCCTTCTTTAATTGTATTTGTAGCAAATCGAAGATTTAATACCGAACGGTCTACTCTCTTCCCATTATATATAATAGGAAGCGCATCAGGATTAATCTCCGCAACCTCTACATAGTCATTCAGATCATTGGCAATGATATATTCTTTGCTGAGTAAGTCATCAAAATTATTTTCACCTCTTACATGAATCGCCGCAGTACCGGCCTGATCATAATTCTCCCATTCAAGAGAATAATCTTCTGTCAGACGCATGGTATATCTTGTTTCCGTATCCGGCGTAAAAGTAAGTACAGGTACAGGCTTGCATTCCGGAGTATCCTTATCCAGTTTATACTCGTCTTTAATGCCTGTCATCTCAATTTCAGGATCCGTAATGTGCCTCTTGGCAATGCCAAAATACCAGACTGCATCATCACCTTCACAATTGCCGTTCGGATCCGCCGAAAGCCTGATGGTTCCGGATGTAGTTCCCACCATCTGATTCGTACCATAGGAAACGGTACATCCTAAAACTTCCGGATCTTTCTCCCGCAGCTTTCCGTCCGTTCCATAATAGGTAAGTTTTACATTCGGCCTGATCTGCTTTCCTGTCCAGGGATATTTTCCCTCATCGTATCTTGGATTCTGGTCTGCATAATCAAGAATAATGTCAGAAATTTTCACCGGTACTATTCTAAACGATGTTGAAACAGTCCCTGTATAATTGCCCTGTCCTGTAATCTGCATATCAACGGTTCCAACGTTTTTATTTCCCATTTCGCCGTATGTCTGCGTATAATCAGCCGGATTCTGAAGTTTTATGTCATCTTCACCCCAGTGGATATTAAGCGCCGGTTCAATCTCTTCATCTACATAAATCTGATCCGGAATACTGTCTAAAATTACATCTGGATCTTCAATATTCTTAGGATTAATTCTGAACTTTACGGGATTATTTCTTGTATTGCCTGTAAAATTGCTGTTTGCAGACGTTGAAGTAATATAAACTTCTCCGGTCTTTTCATTTTCCGGACCCGCATTTATATTATTTGCATATCTGTATTCAAAATCTTCACCTGCAATTAACGCACGGTGATCTGTCCAGGTTACCCCGGGCTCCGGCTCAATTTCTTTTGAAGTATACGTATACTCCTCCGAAACAGCCTCCGTTATAATACCCGCATCAGATAAATTCATCGGCGCAATATTAAATTTCGCTGTTCTGATTCCGCAGTAACTCGTCGTCTTACCCGGCTGTCCGGCCAATCCGCAGACCATTACTGTTACCGTACCTGCATTTACATTATCTGTAAATGTAACACTGTAATCTTCACCTGGTGTAAGTACATCGCCATATGTATCCCCCGGCGTCAGGTCTGTAACCCTGATTTCCGGTTCAATTGCCGATTCGTTGTATACAGCAGAATAGTTGTTCGACCAGTTTCCCTGTGCGTCCTTAAATTCGATTTTAATATTAAAATTATTACCGATAAGATACGTTTTCTCAACCGGGCCGCCTGTAAAATTACCACTCGTTCCCGGTTTAATCGTCAATCTGTAAGGATAAGGATTGGCAGGATCTTTTGCTGCAGAAGGCTGCCAGCAGGAATCTTCATGCTCACAGATATAGTCAATTCCTTCCTGCATCGTATATCTGCCCAGCTTCAGTGACAGAGCAGCACGGCTGTTTTCTGCCGCTTCATTCGGTTCTGTGCCCTGATAATCATTACCGCCCGGCCACACATTGATGCCGTTGCCGATAAACTCTACGCTTGGCGCTATATACATACTGACATCATTCAAATTCACCGGCACAATCGTAAACCGCACAATCTTCAAAGCGCCTCCGCCGGCATAAGCGCCCATACCTGCCAGCCGTATTTCCGGCTGACCGCAATTTATCCTGTCTCCGACAAGTTCAAACTCATAGTCTCTTCCCTGCCTTAAAGTCTCTGTTTTCGTGCTGCCGTCACTTTCCGTCACAGTAGTTGTCACCTGAATCTGCGGTTTTATTTCAAATCCCGTATAGAAATATTTTCCGGAATTCTTTCCGTCACATGTTGAATTCAGGAAAGAAACGGTTGCATTGTTTAAATCTCCCGGAATAACAAATGTTTTTGTAATTCTGCCTTTATAATTATTTACTCCGTCAATAACTACTGTTGCCGTACCCGGTACATCATTATTTCTCCAAGTCAGTTTATAATCTCCGGTTGTGCCTCCGTCAGCGCTTTCCGCTAACTGATATGTGCCGCCCTCTTCCATATAAGCCCCTGTATCGGCATTGCGCTTTGTATCAGTAATCACAATTGCCGGTTTTACCGGATAACTGCTTACCGGCGCTTCGACTTTAATATCCGAAATCTGTATTTCAGGCGATGTGAGCGGCTTGGCATCAATTTTATAACTCCCAAGCATAACCATGTTTGTACTTGGCGGTATAAAATTTCCTTTAGGGCGGATGGTAAGATCATATGATTTCGTGGTACTTGCGTCTATTCCTTTTGCTGAAATAATGTCATAGTCAGTTCCTTCCACCAATTTATATTTAAATCTTTCTCCTGTAATCGGATCCTGCACATCATATACAATTGAAAGAGCAGGTGTCGCGTCGCTTCCCGTAAACATGGGATTATTTCCGGGCGTATACGTCAGCGGTGCTTTTAAAACTGCTGTTTTTCCGTTATTTGCCCATCTTTCCAAAGTAACTAAAATAGGCTCAATTGTAAAATAAGTCAGGATCTCTCCGCCGTAATCATTAATACCCGTAATCGAAATTGTCGGCCGTTCTTCCTGCGGTGCATCTGCGCTTGCCGCATTAATATTATTCTTCCATGTAACCCTGTAATCACCGCTTACAATATAATTACCGTCTTCATCCAGTGAGATATTGCCGTTTTCATCCCGCAGAATTGTTTCCGGCTTTAACTCCTGTCCGTCCAGGGTAATACTTGCAGGCGTCGGCTTTAACTCTCTTGATATGTACTGATATACAAGTGCATTCCAGGAAATTTGGGCATTTTTGATACTTTCACGGATATGGAAATATACCTTTCTTTCACCCTTGAAGTTTCCTTTTCCTGTAATGATTACGACCGGCATGTGCTCCGGATCCGTTACGCCAATGTCTTTTGCATCATTATTTTCCCATTGCAGTGTAAAATCTTTGTCTTCACCATATACCAGTTCTTTTCCGTTGTAAGTAATTACCGGTACAGGCGTGGATGACTGATTCTCCTCATATGCCTGATTGGGAATCGGCTCAACCCATACATCCGACGCATTTATATCCTGCTGGACTATTGTAAATGTAGCGCTGGCACCGTCCGCATCACGGACATCTCCGGAGTTTACCGTTCCTTCATAATTGTTCTTTCCTATTATATTGAACGTATATCGCGGATCTCCTTCTTTCTGCGCATTCACCGCACTTGACTCCAGCGTAAATTCCTTCTCAATTTCTGCCGCCGTCAGTTCCCTGCCGCCCACCTTGAAAATCTCAAACTCCGGAATAATCGGCTCTCCCGTATACGTATAGGTATCATTTGCAAGCTTTATCTCAAAATCAGATGCCGCCAGAGTTTTTTTCGTAATCTGGAACGGCTTGCTTAGTGTTCCTGTATAATTTCCCTTACCGGTAACCGTCACTACAACTCTTCCGACTTCACGATGGTCTTCCGGCAAATATGAAATTTCATAATCATCACCCGGATAAGCACTGCTCTTCTTAATTTCATAACCGCTGACGGAAGCCTGTGAATATTCACCGGCCATATCCCTGTGTTTATCCAAAACAGTAACTTCTACCGGAATGCTTTCACCGGTATAAGGAGTTGACGCAAGATCTGCTCCATTTAAAGACAAACTCATGGAAAATTCAGTATCGACTTCCTCTAAGGACTTCGCCTGAATCGTAAACGGCAGGGTTATAAAAGATTCCCCGTTCGCTTTTGGTTCATACAGTTCAAATCCACTCGTTCTGATTTTCGGTTCCACGCGCACCTGATATTCCCCGGCGTCTTTACAAGCCGATTCGGAAAACGGCGCTGCATTCATTCTGTAAGTAATATCAAAATCGCTCAAAGGAAACTCTGTTTTTCCGGTTTCATCTACAACTTTAACAGTTTTTTGAAATGCAGATCCATTGAATGTAAATGTATTGTTTCTCACCGGATCTACAAATTCGACTCTTAATGTATCTAATTTACGTGCTGTAATCCGGAAGCTGACTTCCAGATATGTACTGTCTGACTCATTTCTGTAATAATCGCCTTTTCCTCTCACCCGAATCGTATAGGTACCGCGGTCTATCCAGTCTGTACCGGGATCTACAACCTCATAATCTTTTCCCTCTGTCAGAAGCTTTCCATTATTTCTGATTACAGGAGACGGCTTGATGTCCTTTCCCGTATACTGCTGATCGTCTACCTGAATCGTGATACCGTCATCCGTATCTGTGATATATTTCCAGATAATAAAATCTATTGCCACCTCGCCCGTACAGTTTCCCGTTCCTTTGATCAGGATAATGCCGTTTCCTACGCCATAATTGTTCTCAAATGAAGCAGTATAATCCTTTCCTTTTTCCAGGCTGCCGATAATCCCGCTGATACTGCTGATTGTATCCGGCACAGACGGTTTAATTTCTCCTCTGTCGTAGCATGGATTATCACTGCTGTATTCCTGCTCCAGTTCCAGATCACGCCTGACGGCAGTTTCAAAATCTCCTGCTCCAATGTCATATTTCCCAATATCAAAAGACACTTCCCGCGATCCTGTATAATTGCTTCCGTCTGCCGCCCTGACTGTAATCTTTCCGGTACCGGCCTCAATATTTTCATTCTCGCTGCCGTAATCAATCGTATACTCCGTATCTTTGATTAATTCTACTTCATGGCCGGAAGCATCCTTTTGATAGACTCTTACCGTGGGAAACTGCTTGCTTCCATTGTAAGTATGCTTACTGGTAACTTCAATACAGACATAATCTTCATTCGATTCCGGCAGATTTTTGGGGTCAAAATCAGCCTTGACGATCGAATAATTCAATCCAATCTGCCCCTCGCAATTAACCTTTCCTAATATATCTATATGCGCCATATTGTTTACACGGTCTGTATTTCTTGGATTTCCGGGCGCATAATCAACAGACTCATAACTGCCTGACGGATTTCCGCCGCCATATGCATCACTTTTTTTAATTTGAAAATTAGAAGGCAAAATACCTGCGGAGGATTGTGCTTTTGCTTTGTTAAATACTGTTTCCCTGTCATAATTTATTACTTCATATAATGCGCTGACATCAGACTTTACAATTGAAAAAGTCTCTGTCCTTTCACCGCCGTATTCTTCTTTTCCGCGAATCGTTATCGTTTTATTGCTTCCTACGCCCCAGTCAAATTCTCCGGCAAGCTCCGGCACTTCATAATTGCTTTCACTGACTACATTACTTCCGTCTCTTACTTCTATTTTAAAGTTAATCGGACGGCCTTCATAATAATACTCTCTGTCCCTGCTTTGTCCGTCATAACTAAACGTCACCGTACAGTCTTCAATATTTTTTCCAAGCCTGACCTGGCTGTAAGACCTGAAAGGATCAGTTTCATCATATACACCGGAGCCGCGCAGCGTAAGCGTCATTGTATTCCCTGAAACTCTTGTATAGTATACTTTATAACCGTCCTCGGTAGAATCTTCCTGCAGACGCTGTTCCAATGTTGTACCCTGATATACAATTTTCAGTCCCAGAATTTTACTCGAAACAAACGTTCCGATGCCTGCGCCTGTGACAGGAAAATTTTTCTCAACCTGGTTCGGAAGCTTTCCGTTTGCTGTACTTCCGTCAAAATCCGCCTCCGGCGCCGTACTTAAAGAGCCATTTCCGGCCCGCGCAGTGCCTTTCTCCGAACTTTCACCAGAATCCGCAGCCACATCCTGCAGCTGATTTACCGGAGTATAAAAAAGCGGCGTGCCCCCGTCTTCATACTCTGTATCCTTTTCGGGATCCTCCTCTTCAGGTATCCGGCTCTCACTGTCATCTTCCTTTATGGCAGCATCCTCTTCTTCATTATCATCCCCGCTGATATTTTGCAGATTTGCATCCTCATCCACATATACGCCGCCTGTACCCGCAGCAAATAATGTAAAATCAGGTACACTTCCTATCATGCAGAAAGTCAGCATCACCGCTAATACCCGTCTTGCCACATTCTTGTACATATTCATCGCTCCCTTTTGACCTAAATTGTTCCCGTCTCTAATCTGTAAAACATTATACAGACTCCTATCTAATATATCGTATTATCAGATGTAAAATATTATAATGATTTACACTTTTTTTCATATTTTTTGTCGCAACAGCAACACTGCAGCAATAAATCCTTTCCAGTTATTTTATCACAGATACAAAAAAAGAAAAACAGGAAAATCACAGAATCTAAGAATCGCAGAGATTAGCCATAAATTTATGCATAATCGGCAGACATATCAGAAAGGTGGCTGCATCTGCAATAGGCTGTGATATTTCCATTCCTGTAATCCCAAAAATATTCGGCAGAACAAGAATCAGCGGCAAAAAGAAAACGCCCTGTCTGCAGGAAGCCAAAAAAGCTGCCTTTACAGATTGTCCGACTGCCTGAAATGTCATATTGCAGGCAATGCCCAGAGGCAGAAGCGGCATAACGGCACATTGAAAACGAAGCGCATATGTTCCTATTTCTGTTACTTTTGTATCATCCGAAACAAACTGGCGCATCAAAACCGATGCAAAGGCAAAAAGTAATACCCCAAACAATGTCATGCCGACCGTTCCTGCAACCATCATAAACCGGTATGCCAGACGAACCCGGTCGTATTTTTTTGCCCCGTAATTATATCCGGCTACCGGCTGATAGCCCTGCCCAAAGCCAATCAGCACACAATACACCATCATAAACACTTTTCCGACAATTGACATCGCCGCCACTGCCGCATCTCCATAATATGCTGCTGTACGATTTAATGTTACTGACGCCACACCGGCCAGCCCCTGGCGAAAAAAAGACGGCATTCCGTTTCCGATAAACTCTTTATATAAGGAAAGATTGGCAGATAAATTTTTTATCGAAAAACGGATAATTGTTTTTTTCCTTAAAAAAAACAGAAATAAAATAAGACAGCTTATACACTGACTGATTGCCGTAGCTGCAGCCGCACCGCAAATCCCCCAGTCAAGGGAGAAAATAAACAGAGGATCCAGGCCTATATTTAAAATGCTTCCGCATCCGATTCCCACCATGGAAAGCTTCGTTTTTCCCTCTGCCCTAAGCAGGTTATTTAAAACAAAAGAAGCCGTCATAACAGGTGCAACGCAGAGGATATACTTTGCATAATCTACCGCATATGGAAGAATCGTCTCCGTTGCTCCCAGCAAAACCATCAGCTCTTCCAAAAAAACGATACCGAAAACGCTTAATATAATTCCCAGTATGACAGAAGAAAAAAGCGCACAGGAAGCTGTCTGCTGCGCTTTTTTCTCTTCTTTTTCTCCAAAAAGCCTGGAAATCACACTCCCGGCTCCCATTCCCACCGTAAATCCGACCGCCTGAATAATTGTCATCATGGAAAATACGATTCCCACAGCTCCGGAAGCGCTCGTCCCTATTTTAGAAACAAAATACGCATCCACAACATTGTAAACCGATGTAACCAGCATGGTAATCATCGTCGGAACTGCCAGAGAAGTCACCAGTTTGGGAATCGGAGTCTGAATCATTTTCTGATATTGCGCGTCATTCCCCTGCATTTCATATCACCGTCATTTCTAAAAAATTCTTTTTCTTAATATCTCTGGCTCACTATTTTTCTATACATGAAATGCAGGCAAATTTTTATCTGTTTTTATATCTGTCAGGACTCTGCCCAATCCTGTTCCGGATCCTGTACGTTTTTGTAATATGCTATTTTCTGCTTTGTACGACCCGGTATTCGCTTCCTCTGAGATAAAATAAACTGAACCACTACCGGCTAAAGCCCAACATCATAAACTTAAGCATAGATGTTACACACTTGAATCATTCAGCTTGAAACTTTATTACAACAGTGCAAAATGAACTACCCCGCAGCAGAGCTGCGGGGTATCGAAAGGTCTCCCCACTAC
>CAOKHR010000046.1 GCA_948468325.1 uncultured Lachnospiraceae bacterium
TTGGATTTATTTATCAAGAACGCCTGGCAATGGCGCTTTGACCAGTTTTAGGGTATAAAAATACACCCTTGCCAGGATGCGCCGGAGATGATACAATGGTTTTGGGTTATGATTGTATCTTCCCCGGAGTGATCCGGCAAGAGAAAATCTGTGTGAAAGCCGTTCCTGCTGGCGCAGGGGCGGTTTTTGCATTTGACAAATGAACGAATATGGCATATAATATGCTTAACAGGACAGCCGGAAGATAGATGAAGCCTATCCGCTCCGGTGCAAAGTTAACAGATTACATTAGCAAGCTGCCTACTCCGGCCAAGAGACAAGGCGGCTTGCTTATTTTTTATAGTTCAGAATTGCCACAATGAGCAAAGCAATGGTTAGAATAACCATAAATTCTTCGTATGTACTCATAAGTATTCACCCTTTCTACAGGATTGAGAACGGATGACTGCACGCCTCCCCGGCTTCCCGGCTAAGCATATTTTCGTGCCATTACCAGGCAAAATTTTATTAAAATGGAGAATATAGACCTTACACCTCCTGAATTATCTGCATGCAGTCTGCGCAGCTAATTACACACACCTGTACCCGAAGTAAGCAAATGCATACACTGATCCACAACTTTCCGCAGTTCATCATTCTCCTGCTTTGACTGGCGAAACAACTGATCCATATACCCCGTATCAATTTCTGTCAGCACCATATCTTCTAACAGTTCCGTATAAAAGGGCGTCTTTTTCGCATATTCCCACCAGACACGCTCCAATGCATAACGAACCTCTTTCTGCCGCCATGGCTTTGGACCTGCATAATGCAAAACAGCCGTATGCTCCCTCACCCATGCCAAAGGATATCCTGCATTAAATGCCGTTCTTGCAGGCAGATTAAATTTTTCTTCCTCTGCATATTTCACATCGTTCCAGAACAGATAATTAAGCAGATCCTGATCATGAAATACCAGATCATCTTTTAATCTGACTGCTTGCTGCATAAAAAAATCAAAATCAAACGTACTGCGCAGCTTCGCAAGGTTAAACAGTAAAACTCCGGCATTAAAATATTGAAAACCTTCTTGTTCTTTTAATTCGGCAAAAAGATGTGACTGAACCAAATACTCTGCCGAAGTCGATGTTGCGTCTCTGCAGGCAACAAATGATTTCCCCTCAAAATCCATCTCATATAATTCATGTAACGGCTGATTCACCACCAGGTCCACGTCCAGATACAAAACCCTTTCCAGTTCCTGCGGAAGCAAATCCGGCAATACCAGGCGAAAGTATGTTTCTATTGTTATCATTTCATTGGAGGGCAGCTCTTTTGGAAACTTTTTCATATCCATTTTTATAAAATAAAAGCTGCTTCCGTACTCTTCCACGAATTTTTTTATGGCTTCTGTCTGTTCTTCTTCCAAATCTGCCGACAAAAGATAAATGCTGCACCGCCCATGATGTTCCAGCAGAGATGTCAGCATGACATATAAATATTTTACGAAAGCCCGGTTTGCCGCAACTGCAATATTCATAATCTCATTCCTTCTTTCTGGCTGTGAAGATAATCCATCAGCTCATGATTGTCCAGAATATCTGTTTTTAATTCTTTTGCACGATGATGCCAGGTATGTCCTGTCTTTGCCTTATCGTATCCCCGGTCCGCAATTTCCTGCAAAAGCCGACTGTCTGCCAGCAGTTTTTTTATCTGTTCCGGCAGGGAGGTTATCTCCTTAAGTTCAAACAGCACAAGCTCCCGCCGTTCTGTTCCATCCGGAGTGCAAAAACCGCAAAATTCCTCTTTCATATAGACGGACGTATCCGAAACGGCAGCCGCACCCTGCAGCATACCGTTAAAAACCCTGTCGTGCGTACCATCTTTAAACCACGTCATTGTGCTCAGAACAATTTTAGCATCCTGCATTTTTTTGACAATTTCTTCTGCCGGCACACGCCCGCCGTAATGAACATTCGAAAGACTGATCCATGTGCAGTTATCCCATCCGGCTCCGTACAGCGTAATCTCAATTCCGCTTTCCGCCAGAATGCGTATGGTCTGTTCACGGAAATAAGACACTGCATACAAATCAATAAAATGCAGATCCGCAATTACTTCCGCCAGTCTGCTTTCCTCATAGCGGACGCCTGTTTCAAAAAGAACCTCTTCCAATACATGTTCCGTTGTCTGACTGGGATCTTCAATCAGTCTCCGGTACGTCTCCTCACAGACTTTTCTGACGTCAAAATCCACGTATTTGGATAAATCCGGAATTGTGTTTTTGGCAAATGAACTGGAAAGCCCTCCGGCATACAATACATCTATGCTTCTTTCCCGCATGGGCTTCTTTGCACTTTCTGCTTCTTTTCCCGCATGCGGCAAAAATCCAGAAACAGGTATCTGCGGATAAAACCGGCTGACATAATTCATATGGTTTCTGTCTGTACAGAGCACGACGGCATTTCTCGGTGCAGCTGCAAGCGCCGCATGATAGCAGAACGGATGATCCATCAGAATATTAATGCATGGAATCTTTAATTCTTCCCATATATTTTTTCCCGGCAGAAGCTCCATATTAAAACCAAGGTTATTAAATGTAATTGCAGCTTCCACCGGCTGCTTTACAAACTCCGCCAGTTTTTTTAAGCTTTCTCCCATTTCCCTTACGTCAAATACCATCGTTTCATACTGCATCGCTTCAAATTCTCTTTTTAATTCATAAGTAAACAAATCCAGCGTATCATATACGCCGACAAAAAACATCAGCCGTTTCATCTTATCTCTCCCACTATGTTGTGCTTTCATTCAACAATTTCTGCAGACGCTCATTTTCCCGAAGAAGTCCCTGGGAAACAGAAGCAAAGCGGGTCAGCTTTTCCATGGCGTCCTGATAGGCCGCTTCCACTTCCAGACAGTGTTCTGACAAAAGCCGGATTGTCTGGCGCATATTTTCTGTACGCGCAATATACGTCGTTTCATAAATATCCCGTGCAGGCGGTTTTCTGCTGCCGCATTGTTTAAAAAGACGGGACACAAAATCCTCACAGGAAGCAATCAATTGATTTCGGATTTCCAGTATCTTCTGACTGCTGCAAAAAGGCGCCGACACCAGAGGATCCGCTTTTCCCTCTAAGATTTCCTGTTCAGAAAAACAGGGACAAAACTCCGCAAAATCTGTCAGTCTTGCATAATAATCTTCGTCGTAATTTCCGATTAAAATGACAGGCGTACCCAGCGCAATGGAGGGAAGCGCGCAGTGCAGCCTCGTCGTAACCACAAGTCTGGCTCCCTGATAATCTTTTAGATAAGCTTCCACTTTCTTCTCTCTTTTTTCCCAGCAGCAGCCGATTTCCTCCGGCAAAACGGTGTGTGTTTTTAAAACGATATGTTCAGCCGGAAACTTCTGCCGCAGATATGCTTCTATGGATTCGGGCACATCAGTCAGGATCACATTGCCGCTGTCTGAAACATTCGGAAACTGCTTTAGCGTCAGCGTCAGGCATCCCGAAAAATAATTTCCGATTCCGTTTTCTTCCAAAAGCTCCATTGTCTGTTTGTCCCGACAGCCGATGGGTCCGTTCTCTTTCAAATACTCTTTCACCATCCCGTTTAAAAATGAAAAATCCCCTGCACGCATCTGGCTTCTGCTCAAATGTGTCCCGATAAAAAGCGGAACAATATAGGGCGACGGAGGAAATGTATATCCATGATGAAGATACCATCCGTTTAAAATAGCCGCTGTAAACTCATCTTCATCCGGTACAAATACATCCATTTCTTCCCTGTCGATATAATAATCCACCTGCGGCAGAAATTGCTTTCCGGCGTAACTTAAAATATCATCTCCGACATTTGATGTATTTTTATAATATACCAATCCGTATTTCATCTTCCTGCTCCTTCGCTTCCCTTTCTTTTTAAAATCTCTGCAATTCGCTCAGCACCTTTTCCATCCACCAGTTTCTGCATTTTTTGCGACCGCTCCATCCGCAGCGTTCGATTCTCCCGCATACCGGAAATCAGACGAATAATATTGGAAACAGCATCTTCTTTTCTTACATCGCCTGCATAATCCATCAGGCCGTCTTCTTCAAATTTCTTTACATTATTGAGCTGATTGTCTGCAATCGCATAGGAAATTGCCGGCGTTCCAACGGCACATAATTCATAAAGCGCTGTTCCTCCGGCAGAAACTGCCAGATCCGCCCGTTTCATATATGCTGCCATATCGTCAACGGCTTTGTGAACAAAAATATTTTTATCAGACTGATATTTTTCCTTCAGTTCGTTATAATCTGTATTGTAAATACCGCAGATTACATCAATTCTCTGATATGTCTCTTTCTTCATCCGTTCCAGTATCTGCGGTAAAACATGATACGGGTCCGAACCTCCGGACATGAGCAAAAGACAATTCACAACAGGCGCTATATATTTCTTTTGGCAATTGCAAAATTCTTTTCTCAGCGGAATATACTGCGGGCCAAGGTAAAGCCTGGTGTCTTTATATATCTGCGGATAACCAAATTTCTCCCAGTAATTGGCATAACAAATAATTCCGGTTACAGGATAGTAAAAGGCATTTAAGTCGTCTATGTAAAAAGTTCCGGTTACTTTGGACAATTCCCGAAGATAATTTTCCGTCACCTGATAGCTGTCAATCAAAAGACTTTGTATCTGATGCTTTTCCACTGCTTTTTTTAAAACCGGCAGTTCCGCATCCATATGATTCCACTGTGTATGAAGAATAACAGATTGATACCCCCGTTTTTCCAGTAATGGAACCGCATGATTATCCGCCAGAAGAAAAACCGTATCTTCGCCGTCCCGTTTTGCCGCATCTGCAATGGAAAGGCACCGCATCACATGACCGGAGGCAATCACTTCATTCATATCTGTTCTTATATATAACATAATCTAATCCTCTATCTGCAGCATCTTCCCAAAATCCTGCTCCTAAAAACGCTTCTCTGGAAGCCGTATTCCCCGGCTTTACTTTTCCCAACAGCTCTTCTACCTGCGGGAAATCTTGTTTCACCTGTCCGCATATCAGTTTCAGAATACTCCTGCCATGGCCCTGCCCTCTTTTGTCCTTACAGACGCTATAGCCAATCTCGGCAGTTTTTCCGGATACTGTCATACGAATCTGGCCCGTCTTTTTACCTTCATACATATAAATATACTGCCTAGCATTTGGATTTTCCATCAGTTTATGAAACCAGTTTACATGTTCCCCGTACGAAACCTCTTTTGTTGAAAAAGAATTCTTACGCACTGACGGTTCGTTTGCCCATTCAAATAATATATCCATATCTGCCTCTGACGCAGCCCGTAAATAACCATCCATTGACTTTCTCCGTTCCTGATTCAAATTAACAGCCAGAACAATACACAGGCACTTCTCTCTGAACTGTATTCCCGCAGCAGTTTTACAATTTTCTCCTGCATACAAAATCCCCGTTCAAATTTACGGGCAGCCCCTGCAATAATGTCTCTGTAACATTCCTTTGTCAGCTTTTGTCTGTTCCACGCTTCCATAGCAAACAGCTGTATAAATAAAAACTCCAGTGCCGCACGCTCAAAACAGCTGCCGAGTTCTTTCATATCGATAAAATTCAAAAACAAATGATAGACAAAAAAATTCTCATATACTCTTTCATATTTTTTGCACCATGCGGTAAATCTTTCGGACAGACTGATAAATGTCTCTTTATCCCGAAGCAGATTCTGGCATTGCTTAAGCGTATCCGATACCAGTCTGCTTTCTCCTGTTTCATTTAACTTCATGATAATATCTAAAATGGCAGTGTATTGCATTTCCGGGTTTTTATGCAGCTTTTCAACCTGCAGCGCCATTTCTTCCAGGTACAGCGGGTTTTCATACGTCTGCATCATCTTTTTTATATGATCCATTGTAATATCGTCCGCCTCTTTTAACTGCCGCACCTCATCATGAATCTGTTTCATTATGTAAAGCCGCCCGGCCAGCGGCAAATCTGCCCTCTCCTGCAAGAGCTCCACACAGAACGTACGGACATAGGACAAAGCCTGATACTTTGCATAATCGCAGGGCTCTGCCGCTTTCTCCTCATCTTTCTCAACGTATGAAAACCCGATTCTCTCTCCGGAAAGTAAATATTCCGCAACAACCGGACAGGTAATATCCACGCTCCACTCCTGTATTTCTCCGTAACTGCGCATCTGCCGCGGATATAATTTACATGTTTTGCATAAATACTCTGCCCCAAGCTGTTTTACAATCTCACACAGGCTGCCGTCATCCAGCATGGAACACTTTTTGTCCGCTTCTCCTGCCTTAAAACATTTCTGTTTTGGATCAATGTTATCTGCAATCCACTTTCCAAACTGCGTATCCATCTTTTTGTATGTTTCATAAGTTTCATCGTCAACTAAAATTTTCCACTCTGTTGTACAGCAAGTCATTGCGCACGCTCCGGCAATGCATTCGAACTTGTTATACCAGTCCATAATCAAATAATTCATTTTAGTCCTTTCCGTTTACTCCAGCTCTGACTTTAAAACCGGCTCTCCAAATTCATATGCCCTCTTAGCTCTTCTTCCCAAAAGATTCTGATAATATTTCGGTTTGATTCCGATTGCCGGACGGATGCTTCTTACGTTTTCTGCAGTAAAAACCTCTCCCTGCGCAATCGGTTTTACTGCCACAAGTGAACGTCTGGTGGATAATCCGTTTTTCTCATGTTCGGTCAGATCATACGTCGGCCGGCCTAACATTTTCTCTGTACGCCGCACATCCTCCACCATTTTTGCAAACTCTTCGATTTCCATCGAAAATCCCGCGTCTGGATTTTCGATTTTGCGGCTTAGGCAGACATGCTTTTCAATCACTTTTGCTCCTAAAGATACTGCCGCAACCGGCGCCAGAGAGCCCATGGAATGATCCGACAGCCCGACTGGAACCCCAAAACGCTTCTGCATATCCGAAATCACCGACAGATTCATATCCTCATATCTGGCCGGATACTGACTGCAGCATTTTAATAATACAATCTGCTCATTTTTCTGTTTTCTGCAGGCTTCCAGAGCTTCTTCAATTTCTTCCGCGCTGCCCATGCCGCAGGATATAATCATTGGCCTGCCCTTTTCTGCCGTATATGAAATCAGCGGAATATCGACCAGTTCAAAAGATGCAATTTTATAAAATTCCGTGCCTATGCCTTCTAAAAAGTCTACTGCCGTTTTATCAAAAGGCGTAGACAAAAAGTCAACACCGACTGCCTCACATTTCTCTTTCAGCTCTTTCTGCCATTCCCAGGGCGTATATGCTTCTTTGTAAAGCTGATAATAATTGTAGCCGTCCCAAAGGCCCCCTTTGATTTGGTATTCTTCTCTGTCACAGTCAATCGTCAGTGTATCTGCCGTATAAGTCTGTATTTTTACACAATCCGCTCCTGCATGCGCCGCTTCCTCTATTATTTGAAATGCATTTTCTATTTTTCCGGCATGATTTGCTGACATCTCGGCAATCACATACGTTCCGGTTTTCATTTTTTCATACAGTTTCATGCGAAAACTCCTTCACCTTTTCAATTACAAAATCCTGTGCCTCATCCGTCAGACCCGGATACAGAGGCAGAGAAATCATACGGGAATAAATCTTTTCGGCCTTTGGACAATGTACATTCTGATACCCGTGCTCCTGATAATATGGATGAAGATACACGGGAATATAATGTACATTTACCCCAATGCCCTCTGCACGGAGTCGCTCAAATATTTTTCTCCTGTCACCGTTTTTTACCTGAATGATATATAAATGCCAGCCGCTGTCTGTCTCCGGCATCTGGTATGGCGTAATTATATCCGGACAATCTGCAAATGCCGCATCGTAACGCTTTGCCAGTTTTCGTCTGCGGGCAATAAAATCATCCAGCTTTTTCATCTGGCTGATGCCAAGCGCACATTGAATGTCCGTAATCCGGTAATTATAGCCCAGATCAAACTGCTGGTAAAACCATGGCCCCCCGTCTTTTGTCATCAGTGCTCCGTCTCTTGTTATTCCATGGCTCCGGAAAAGACAAAGCGACTGATAAAATGCATCGTCATTCGTTACAATCATACCGCCTTCTCCGGTCGTAACCGGTTTTACCGGATGAAAACTGAATGTCGTCATATCTGAAATCCCGCCGATTTTTCCCCCTTTATATACAGAGCCAAGTGCATGCGCCGCATCCTCGATGACAATCAGATTATGATCTTTTGCAATCTTATGGATTGCCTGCATATCGCAGGGCTGTCCCGCCAGATGCACAGCAATAATTGCTTTTGTCCGCTCTGTAATTTTTGTTTCTATATCGTTCGGATCCATATTATAAGTTTTCTCATCCACATCCGCAAAAACCGGCGTGCCGCCGCAGTAAAGCACACAGTTTGCAGATGCCGCAAAAGTAAGCGGCGTCAAAATCACTTCATCACCTGCCCCGATTCCGGCTGCGTGACATGCGGCATGCAGCGCAGCCGTGCCGTTTGAAACTGCCACCGCATACTTTGCTCCTACATAATCCGCCACTGTTTTTTCAAACTCTGCAATGGCAGGTCCTGTCGTCAGATAATCACTGCGCAGCACACTGACAACTGCCTGAATATCCTCTTCATCAATACTCTGTCTTCCATATGGTATATACATGTTATGCCTTCTTTCCGTTTATAAGCTGATATTTTAATTCTGCGATTTCCCAGTCATCTTCCGTATCAATGTCCTGCACCGAAAGTTCCGATACAAAAATCGGCATAATCCGGCTTGAAATTACTCCGCCTGCATCCAGATACCTCTTCGTGTCATACAGATAAAACTGCCCCGCATCATGATACCACTTTTCCAGATCCTGAGAGCGTGCACGCATATATTCTTTGTATTTGAATGCAATCGTTCCGTTTTCTTCCACCACATAACTTCTCTGCGGCGGATAAGAAAAGGGAACTACTGGCATCACCTGTATCGGATGTTTTTCTTCCATCAGATGCATAGCTTCGTTTAATTTTTCTGCTGTAACAAACGGCGCTGTCGGATAAATACAGCAATGATAATCAAAAGTTCGTCCCATCGCTGCATACCTCTCAAGGACTTCAAGCAGTACGTCTGCTGTCGTCGCATAATCATCCGACGTCTTAGCGCTACGCAGAAACGGAATCTTTGCACCGTACTGTCTGGCCACATCTGCAATCTCATCGCTGTCTGTTGACACCATAACTTCTGAAAACAGGCCGCTTGCTATCGCCGCTTCCACCGAATAGGCAATGACAGGCTTGCCGCAAAAGTCTTTTATATTTTTTTTTGGTATTCGTTTACTGCCGCCTCTGGCAGTTATAATCGCAATCCGCTCCAAAATAATCACCTCTTTTACTGACTTAAATTCATCTTAAGACGTTCTTTCGCCGGCGGATATTCGCCGCACATTTCATAATACGCCGCCGCCTGTTTTGTATCGCCAAGGCATTCATAAATTACGCCGATATTATACCATGCGGCATAGGAATTTACCCCTGCTGTTTTACAGTCTTTTTGCTCTGCCGCTTTTTGAAACTCACGTATTGCCTCGGCAAACCTTGCATTGTTCATATAAATCAGTCCCATCAAAAACTGAAAATCCGCCGTGTTTCCAAATTCCTCATAGATATTTTCAAAAAACAGCGCCGTATTGGGCTGATGACTGTTGATTAATGCATAACCGTAAGTTTCTACCATGTCAATTACATATTCCAGCTTTGGATTTAAATCATAAGACAGTCCTTTTACAAAATATTCGCAGGCGCATGTATACTCTTCTGCCATATAGTAACCTTTGCCAAGCTGATACAGAATATAAGGAATTTTATCTTCTTCCTTTCTTTCTTCTAACATCTGCAGCTCTTTTTTCAGCAGAACAATATTCCGGTTCGCCTTTTCCTTTTTCTTCTCTTCCGGCAGATCGTATCCGGTATGCCCAATTACCAGCGGTACCGGATAAGTTTTATAAGTTCCTTTGGCAAACGCCTCTACCTGTTCATGAATCCGCCCCTCATAATGATATTTTTCTTTGGGAAAGATACGGTTAATCCACTCTTTCTTTTCCTGCACCTGGTTTTTGCGCGTCAGAATATTGATTCTCTGAATTCTTCCCACATCATTTGGATGCCGCATAATTTCCTCAAAAAATTTATGCAAATCCAGATTCTCAATATACTCATCGCTGTCAAGAATCATAACATACGGATGAGATGCTTTTGAAACTGCAAAATTTTTGGCCGCTGCAAAATCATCACACCATACAAAATCATATACATGCTTTGTATATCCAAGTGCAATTTCTTTTGTCCTGTCATCAGAACCTGTATCTGCCACAACAATTTCAAAAGGGTATGGAGCCAGACTTTTTAAGCACTTTTCAATATTTTCTTCTTCGTTTTTTGCAATAATACAAACGGACAGCTTTCTCTCTTCCAAAAAAATTCCTACTTTCTTACGATAATTGTAAAATCATATAACTCATAATCATGCAAAAGTGCAGCATTCCGTGAAAAAAACTTCTTTACATAATCAAAATAAAACAGGGGATCTGCATAATACAAATGGTCTTTCATATATTCTGCATCGGAATACTTTGTAAGACAGTTAAACGCAAACCCCTTTTTGGCATGGCTGTTAAACTCTTCCAGTATCCCAATCACATACTTTTCCCATTCTTCCTCTTTTACCGTTCCTTTTATATTAAAAATGCCGCTTTCCACAATATAGTCATACGTCTCCTGCAGTTTTACTCCCTGCACAAACAAAGCATCCGGATTCTGGCCGTATTTCTGCCTTGCGCAGGAAACGGAATCCTGTACCAGATCCATTCCCGTATATTTACAGTGATACCCCTTTTCCTGCAAATATCCGAAATAATCGCCATAGCCGCAGCCGTAATCGCAAAGGGAAAACGTATTTTCATGTTCTTTCTTAAGCAGATTCGTAAGCTGTTCAAACCTTATACTCTGCGCCGTTTCACTATTCCAGTCCAAACCTTTTACGGTTGTCCCGAATTGATCCAGTTTTTCCTGAAAATAACTCTCTGTCTGTTCCAGTATTTTTGTGCTGATCTCCATCTGTTTTTTCCTTTCTTAAAAACTTTTCATAAATTCACGCGCCTGCGGCCCCTCATGAAAAATCAAATCCAGAATCGAAACGCCATGCTCAAAATTTCCAAAAAACTGCCCATATGCAGGATAGCCGGAATAATCCATCCACACAAGGTCAATCCCCGCTTCTGCAAACAATTCCTCTTCAATATAATCTTTTGCCGCAGGGCCTGACAAATAAGAATCTCCTCCCGCATCTTTTACAAGCTGGACTAACCGGTTCGTTTTTCCTTCTGCCAGCTTATAATCCGAACTCCATGTTATTTCTGTCTGAATTTGCAGAATATCGCAGATTTCTTTCAAAAAAGCAAAATTTATTCTGCTTAAATAATCTTCTTCCCGGCAGGCTTCATATACTTTTTTTATCCGCTCCGCATACATTGGGAAAAATTTCGCTTTTGCATAATTGCACTCGATGCTTCTCCAATGCTTATTCGCCCACTTGTGATCCACTACTTTTGTCTCATTGATTTTCTGGTAAAACTTTCCCGTATGTGCAACAGGAATACTAAGCCAGCGCAGGCCGTCTTTTGTCACAATCCTGTTTCTGTTTCTCCAGTCATTTTTTGTATATTGCACATCATCATACAAAATAAATTCATCTACCATATTGATAATATCAAAATAACCCTTCCACGGAATATAATTTGACTGCAGTATTGCAATTTTCTTCATCTTTCATCTCTCCCCTATGCAAATGCTTCCGAAACTTTTTCTGCCACAATGCCGGCCTCTTCTGCTGTAAGTCCATACCACATGGGAAGCCTGAACAGGCGGCTGCTCTCCTTTGTCGTATAACGATCCTCTCCGGCAAAACAGCCAAATTTTTTTCCTCCCGGAGAAGAATGCAGCGGAACGTAATGGAATACGACATCTACTCCCCGCTCTTTCAAAAATTGTATCATATCCTGACGCTGCTGCAAATCTTTCACTTTCACATAAAACATATGCGCATTGTGTACACACTCTTCCGGAACATAAGGCAGATCCAGCGGAAGCTTTT
>CAOKHR010000047.1 GCA_948468325.1 uncultured Lachnospiraceae bacterium
CCGCAGGGTAAACCTTGAGCGACCGCTCCGAAGGAGCGTGTCAAATTGGGATACCTGCGGGTATAAGTTTAGAATTTGTTTATAAAATATCCCTCTGTTTGTTTAGGGCAGGCTGCTAAGATACCTGCAGGAAACAAAAGGAGGGATTTTTTATGTTAAAAGAAGGAATGGATGGATTTTGTATGGAGTTGGCAGACAGTGTGCCGGGAGTGTCCGGCGGGACGGTTGCATTTATCATGGGATTTTATGATAAGTTTATCGGTTCTATCCATGATCTGGCATTTGGAAAAAGGAAAGAAAAAAAGTCTGCGGTAATGTATCTGGCAAAGCTGGGCGCAGGATGGGCGATCGGAATGGCGCTGGCCGCAGTTGTTTTGTCAGCGCTCTTTGAAAGCCATATTTATGCAGTCAGCTCTTTGTTTATCGGATTTGTTGGCGGAGCGATACCGTTGATTATAAAGGCGGAGAGGAAAATCCTGCGGGATATTGGAAAAGGGATTCTTTTTGGCCTGCCTGGACTTTTGCTTGTTGCGGGAATCACCTGGGTTAACGGCAGGAGCGGCGGTGCGGCTATGGAACTGGGGCAGTTTGCTGTCGGGACGTCCGTAAAGCTGTTTTTTATCGGAATGATTGCAATTTCAGCGATGTTTCTTCCGGGTATATCCGGCTCCACATTGCTTTTGATTTTCGGCGCGTATATTCCGGTGATTACGGCAGTAAAAGGCGTCCTTTCTCTGGAATTTTCATATATTCCATGTCTGATATTTTTCGGATGCGGCGTATTTACAGGGGCGGTGACGGTTGTAAAGGCGGTTAAAGTCGGCCTTGAGAAATTCCGTCCGCAGATGGTCTATATGATCTTAGGAATGATGATCGGTTCTTTTTATGCGATTGTGATGGAGCCGACGACCCTGGAACTGCCGCGGGAGGCTTTAGGCTTTGGGAATTTTCATATCATCTGGGCGGCCGCAGGAGTGGCGCTGGTATTGGGGATGCAGATAATAAAAGAAAGAAGTGGAGGAAATGAATTCATTTAGGAGAAAAAAGCTGTTACAGACGAAAAAGAGGTGACGTAGCCATGTCAGTAGTAATTATTCCGGCATATAAGCCGGATGAAACCTGCCTGCTGATGGTGGACGGCAGACAGGAAAGTTCCAGAGGAATGTTTCTTAATGAGATGGCAAAGGTATTTGAGGATTTAGGATGCAGGGCGGTTTACAATCTGGACGGAGGGCATTGTTCTTTTATGATTTTTGGGAATAAAACGGCCAGCCATCCTTATAAGCCGGAACATGAAGTGTCAGACGGGATCTTTATCATGGAGGGATTGTGATGGAGAGATTAAAAGGACTTTTACTGCATATAGGTGTAATTTGCAGCTGTGTATGTGTGATTGCAAAAGTACTGGACTGGTATAATCCGTTTATGGATTTTACCGGACATACCTGGTATGTGCAGACTGCATTATATTTTTCGGTAATTTTATTGGCACTGTTAAAAACGCAGGGCCAAAGTTTTTTGTAATAGTAAAAAAAAGGAATGGAGGACAACAAAGTGCAGGAATCGAACAAAAACAATACAAAAGAGCAAATAAAGGAGCTTGCAAAGAAAAAGCGTGAAATGCAGGAGGAGCTTGACGAATTGAAAGGAAATACAGCCAAAGGAAAAGCCGTCAGCGCACTTGTTTTTTTCTTGTTAATCGGATTGCTGCTGGGAGCTTTTGCAGGAATTGTAAAACTGGATATCGGAGGCATTGCCAGTGTAGCTCTGGCACCGACGATTGGCGACATCCCGGTATTGAGGCGAATTTTGCCGGCGGATCTGCAAAAGAAAACCGCATCCGAATTGGCTGCGGAACAAACACAGCAGGCAGCGGCGGCGGCAGCAGCTGAGCAGGCGGCGGCAGAAGCGGCGGCGGAAGAAGCAGCAGCCGAGCAGGCGGCAGCAGCAGCGGCGGCGGCAGAACAGGCGGCAGCAGAAGCAGCGGCGGCAGAACAGGCAGCGGCAGAACAGGCAGCAGCAGAAGAAGCAAAAGCACTGCAGGATTATGCAGATACTTATTCAGCCATGAAGCCGAAAGACGCGGCAAAAGTATTTGACAGTATGATGCCGGACCAGGAAGCTTTGGTTGTTAAGATATTGGAAAACCTTACGTCAGATCAGCGGGCGGCGATACTTTCCAAAATGAGCGTCGCAAACGCAGCAATTTTGACTGAAAAAATGCAGCAGTAGAAATATGGGTGTGATTGTGGTATGATTTTAGCGTACAAATTGACATAAGGGAGATAACAATAACAATGACGGCTGCGGAAAATATAAATATTTTAGGAAACTATTGCGGAAAAAGGGACGTCAAAGAACTGACGCCGGAAAATCTGCAAAAAGAATGTCACATCAGACAGGCAGATGTAATGGTGCTGTTTGGAGGTTCTATTCTTTGCGGTGGGGATGTCCTTGCAGGAGCCATAAAAAATAAAATAGCCAAATGTTTTATGATTGTCGGCGGTGAAGGGCATACTACACCAACATTAAGGGCAAAAATGAATGAGGCATATCCGGAGATAAAAACGGAAAATTTATCAGAAGCAGAAATATTCAATTCCTATTTGAAATACCGTTATTTTGTACAGGCAGATTATATCGAAACCAGGTCTACAAACTGCGGCAACAATATCACCTTTTTGTTGGAATTATTGGAAAAAGAGAATATTGTCTGTAACCATATTATCCTGTCACAAGATGCAGCCATGCAGTACAGAATGGAAATGGGAATGAGGAAATACCGCCCGAACATGAAGATAATAAATTTTGCAGCATATCATGCTGTCGTTCAGGAACAGAAAGGTACTTTAAAATATGACACAGACATTTGGGGTATGTGGGATATGGAAAGGTATATCAGTTTGCTGCTGGGCGAAATACCAAGGTTAAAAGACGATGAAAACGGGTATGGGCCGAGAGGAAAAGATTTTATTGCCCATGTTGATATTCCCCGAAATGTGGAAGATGCTTTTGAGGAATTAAAACAAAATTATTCAGGCCTTATCAGGAAAGCGAATCCTGAATTTGCATCTGCAAAAGAAATCAGCTGATAATTACAGCTACAGCAGAGTATTTGGGGAAATGCTACAGAACGTAGCAGAAAAAAGTGAAATGTAATCCCTGATTGCTTGTAATGCAAAATCTGCTTTCCTATACTTGGTTTATCAAAACAAGGAGGTCACTGATATGACATTTGCAGAAAAGTTAAAATCTATACGTAAGCAGGCGGGCATGTCGCAGGAGCAGCTGGCGGAAAAACTCGGTGTATCGAGGCAGGCGGTTACAAAATGGGAAACAGATGCAGGCATTCCTGATATAGAAAACATGATGAAAATTTCAGCCCTGTTTGACATCTCCATTGATGAGCTGCTTTCCAATGAAAAGGGATTGAAAAAACAGACAGAGTACCTTTATGAGAGTATCACGGAGTATGATATTGACGAACCGAAACGCTATGATATGAAATTTGGCGGGGCAAAGCAGTTCACGCTGACGGGATATGAGGGAGAAAAAATCCGTGTCCGCCTTGTATCCAACATAATGCCTTCGCTCCAGAATGATTTCAAGGTCAGAATTGACGATACCAGAAAACGGATTGATGTGGATGTAAACCGTAAAAACGGAGTAACGGAAGCAGCGGCAAAAGAAGCGGTCAGTATTTTTGTGCAAATCCCAACGCCATATATCGGAAAAATTGAATGTGCAGTCAGTGCGGAATCAGTGGAAATCCGTTCATTGGAATGTGACAGTATCGAACTTGATACAAAGACGCCGAATGTTACGCTTGAGAATGTCACCGGAACAGTAGAAATAAACTGTAACCTTGATATGGAAGTAATCTGCCGTTCTTTAAATGGAGAGGTGGCAATTAACCAGGTGTCGGCAACCTCAAAAATCCATGTTCCGGAGGGCGTGGCTTTTACTGCCATTGCAAAAGGAATCGGTACAAGTATTTCTTATGAGAAGGACGGAAAGCAGACAAAGGATTTCAGTGTGCCGGATGCAGAGAACATCATTGAATTCAACGGAATGAAAAGCGAGCTTGTTATCAGCAGATGAAAACAAATCAAAAATATTACAGTACAGATACCGTCCTGTTTTGTCCGGGGCGGTATTTTTGTGTAAAAAAGGAAAATATATTTTCTGAAATGGTTAACATACAATTAACACACATATGCTTTTTGAATTAACATCAGGGACTGTATACTTGATTTATAAAAAAACAAAGGAGTGTGTTTCATATGAAAAAAATCATTGCTATTACAACAGTTCTTGCACTTATGGCAGCAGCGTGGACAGGATGCGGCGCCGGCGGTTCATCGGAGGAAAAAGGAGCGGACAGTTCCCAGACGGTTGCCACAGACGGTTCCACTTCCATGGAGAAGGTTATTGGGTTTTTGAGCGAGGCTTATATGGAAGAACATGGGGACGTTAAAGTTACATATAATCCAACGGGTTCCAGTTCCGGCATACAGGCAGTAGCAGAGGGCAGATGTGATATTGGACTGGCAAGCCGCGATCTGAAAGAAGAGGAAACAGAAGATTTGCAGGGGACGGTAGTCGCCATCGATGGAATCGGAATTATAGTAAATCCTGACAATCCGGTGGCTGATTTGACATTAGAACAGATTGGAATGATTTATACGGGTAAGATTACAAACTGGAAAGAGGTTGGTGGCAGCGATGCGCCGGTTGTCCTTATCGGACGCGAGGCGGCTTCCGGTACAAGAGACGGGTTTGAGGAAGTGACAGGCACAAAGGACCAATGCCAGTATTCTCAGGAACTGACATCTACAGGCGACGTCGTACAGACGGTATCCGGAAATCCAAATGCCATTGGTTACGCATCGGTTGCGTCTGTCAATGATACCGTGAAGCTGGTCAGTGTGGAAGGGATAACTCCGACGACAGAAACTATCCAGAATGGGGAATACAAAGTACAGAGAAACTTTGTACTTGTAACGAAAAAAGATACTCCGCTTTCTAAAGCGGCAGAGGAGTTTTTTGACTTTGCCACAAGCGAAGCGGCAGACAGTCTCATTACAGAGGCAGGAGCAGTACCGGTTGAAAGATAGAAACGGGGAAGATTATGGAAAAGGTAAAGAAAACAGTAAAATGGCTGGAAAAGATAATGAATCTGCTGTTTCTGGCGTGCGGGCTGCTGACAATATTATTTGTCATACTGATTACGATATTTCTTGTAATAAGCGGTATTCCGGCAATTCGAAACATAGGTATATTTGATTTCTTGTGCGGTACAGTATGGGCGTCTACTGCCGCAGAACCTTTGTATGGTATCCTGCCGTTTATACTGACATCTGTATACGGGACCTGCGGCGCAATTCTCATAGGAGTTCCGGTAGGACTTTTCTGCGCGGTCTTTCTGGCAAAAATGGCTCCCAGGAAAATAGGCGGGGCTGTCAGAAATGTAGTAGATCTCCTGGCAGGAATACCGTCAGTAGTTTATGGACTGGCAGGAATGATTCTGATTGTTCCATATGTGAGGGAAGTGTTTCATCTTCCGGACGGGGCGAATCTGTTTTCGGCCATTCTTGTCCTTGCGGTTATGATACTGCCATCGGTTATTTCCGTATCGGAAACGGCAATCAGAGCGGTGCCAGAGGAATATGAGGAGGCATCGCTTGCATTGGGCGCTACCAAAACGGAAACAGTATTTAAAGTAATTTTGCCGGCTGCAAAAAGCGGAATTGTCACTGCCATTGCATTAGGCACAGGAAGGGCTGTCGGGGAGGCGATGGCAGTCATGATGGTAGCGGGAAATGTTGCCAATATGCCAAAGCTTTTCGGAAGTGTCCGGTTTCTTACGACTGCGGTTGCCAGCGAAATGTCTTATTCTTCGGGATTGCAGCGGCAGGCCTTGTTTTCCATTGCACTTGTACTTTTTCTCTTTATTATGGCAATCAATCTGATACTTGGCGTAATGACAAAAAGGAGGGAGCAGAATGACTGAAAACATATCGAAAACAAGAAAAATCAGAGATTTGATTTTGAATCTGCTTATGGTATTGTCGGCGGGAATGATCTGCTGCCTTTTGCTGGGGCTGATTGGGTATATTTTATACCGGGGGATACCTTATGTGTCATGGATGCTTGTTTCTACAAAACCAAGTTTACTCCGGGGAACAGTCGGTATTCTGCCCAATATTTTGAATACGTTATACATGATTGTAATTACGCTTGTAATTGTGCTGCCGATTGGCGTAGGGGCGGCTATTTATCTGAATGAATATGCAAAAAATAAAAAAATCGTAAGGATAATTGAACTGGCGACAGAAACACTTGCCGGAATCCCGTCTATTCTGTATGGTCTGGTGGGAATGTTAGTGTTTGTACAGTTTTTTTCTCTGGGAACCAGCCTGATGGCGGGAGCCTTGACTTTAGTAATTATGACGCTGCCGACGATCATCCGTACAACGCAGGAAAGCTTAAAAACCGTGCCAAGGGCATATCGGGAAGGAGCGCTTGGGCTGGGTGCGGGAAAGTGGTATATGATCCGCACAGTTGTCCTTCCCTGTGTAATAGACGGGATAGTAACAGGATGTATTTTAGCCGTCGGCAGGGTGGTAGGCGAGAGTGCAGCGCTTCTTTTTACGGCGGGAATGGCAAATGAGCTGCTTTCCGTGCCGGAGGCCCTGCAGCCGGGAAATGCAGGCTCCACGCTGACGGTTGCTTTGTATATGTATGCAAAAGAACGCGGGCAGTTTGATATTGCCTTTGCGATTGCGGCGATACTGCTTATACTTACCTTTCTCATTAATATGTCGGCAAAGGCGGCAGCCCGGAAACTGAGAAAATGAAAACAGAAGTGAGGTTAGAGTATGTCCAATATTATTTCAACAAAAGACCTGAATTTATGGTATGGCGCCAGCCATGCCCTGAAAGATATTCGTATGCAGATTCCCGAAAGGGAAATTACCGCATTGATCGGCCCTTCGGGCTGCGGAAAATCCACCTTTTTAAAGACGCTCAACCGGATGAATGATTTAGTAGAAAACTGCAGGATTGAAGGCAGGATTACACTTTCCGGCATTGATATTTACAGAGAGATTGATGTGAACATATTAAGAAAACGTATCGGCATGGTTTTTCAGAAACCGAATCCGTTTCCGATGAGCATTTACGATAACATTGCCTACGGGCCGAGAATACACGGAATAAAATCAAGGATAAAGCTGGATGAAATTGTAGAACGTTCTCTGACGCAGGCAGCAATCTGGGATGAGTGTAAGGACAGGCTGAAAAAAAGCGCACTGGGACTAAGCGGCGGACAGCAGCAGAGACTCTGTATTGCAAGGGCGCTGGCAGTGGAACCGGAGGTGCTTTTGATGGATGAACCGACTTCTGCTTTAGATCCCATTTCTACTTCCAGGATTGAAGATCTTGCGATGGAGCTGAAAGAAAAATATACGATTATTATGGTTACCCATAATATGCAGCAGGCAGTGAGGATTGCGGATAAGACAGCATTTTTCCTGTTGGGTGAAGTAGTGGAATTTAGCGATACGCAGACTATGTTTCAGGCACCGTCTGACAAGAGGACAGAGGATTATATCACAGGGAGGTTCGGATAATGCGCAATAAGTTTGACAGACAATTATCACAGCTTAATTCAGAGCTGATAACGATGGGGGCGCTGTGTGAGGAAGCAATTACCGGCGCCGTAAAATATCTTACGGATAATGATGAAAAGAATAAAAATGTGTGTCTGGATGCTGACAGGCAGATTGACAAAAAAGAACGTGACATAGAGACGCTTTGCCTTAAGCTGATTTTACAGCAGCAGCCCGTAGCGGGAGATTTGCGAATTGTTTCTGCGGCGCTTAAAATGATTTCGGATATGGAACGTATTGGAGACCAGGCATCAGATATTGTGGAAATTGCACCTTATATCGTGCAAAAGGGAACGCTCGGCGAAACACATATCAGGGAAATGGCAGAGGCGACTATAAAAATGGTGTCGGAAAGCATTGATTCTTTTGTGAAAATGAATCTGGAAATTGCATCCCTGGTTATAGAACATGATAACGTAGTAGACGGATTATTTGACAAGGTGAAACAGGAGTTGATAAAATCAATAGAAATGGGACACAGCGATGCAGAAGCGCTTTTAGATCTGCTTATGATTGCAAAATATTTTGAGCGTATAGGAGACCATGCGGAAAATATTGCCGAGTGGGTCATTTATTCTATCACCGGAGAGCATCGGAAAGGTCTGGAAATAAGGGGGAAAAGGAATGATTTACCTGGTAGAGGATGATGATAATATCAGAAAACTGGTATGTTATGCCTTATCGAAAGAAGGATTTGACGTACAGGGGTATGCTTTTCCAAAAGAATTTTGGCAGGTGATGGATGAAAAACTTCCGGAGTTAGTATTACTGGATATTATGCTGCCGGAAGAAGACGGATTATCCATTCTAAATAAACTTAAAAGTCATGCCGAAACGGAACAGATTCCTGTTATAATGCTGACTGCAAAGGGAAGCGAATTTGATAAAGTGACAGGTCTGGATATGGGGGCAGATGACTATGTGGCGAAGCCTTTTGGCACAATGGAATTGATTTCAAGGGTGCGGGCAGTACTAAGGCGGTTTGAAAAAACGCAGAATAAAAAGATATATGATATAGGTGAATTACATGTAGAACCTGCAAAACACATTATTTCGGTATCGGGAAAAGCGGTGGCGCTTTCTTATAAAGAATATATCCTGCTGATAGCCCTGCTGGAAGCGGAGGGGACTGTGGTGGAGCGTGATAAGCTGCTAAGCAGTGTGTGGGGAGAATATTATACGGAATCAAGGACGTTAGACGTTCATATCCGGAAACTGCGGGTAAAACTTGGCGATGCCGGAAAAATGATTCAGACTGTAAAAGGAATTGGATATAAGTTAGGGGGCGTGGCCGATGAATAAAAAAATCTTTCGTTCCTCAATGTTTACGGTATTTCTGGTTTTAATTGCGACAATTGTACTCATTTTCGGAATTTTATTTCAATTTTTTGAAAAACAGATACAGGCAGAATTGTCAAATGAAGCGGAATTTCTTGCTCTGGCCGTTGAGAATGAGGGCATAACCTTTTTTGATGATTTTGACAGCAAAAATAACAGGGTGACACTGATAGATAAGGACGGATCCGTACTGTATGACAGTGTGGCGGATGCAGGCCGGCTTGATAACCATGCAGAGCGGGAAGAAGTTAAGGACGCAATGAAAGACGGAAAAGGAATCAGTATCCGTTATTCCAAAACCTTAACGGAGAAAACTATGAATTATGCTCTGCGTCTTACAAACGGCAGTATCTTACGGGTTTCCACAGAGCAGTACACAGTGATTACGATTTTGATGGGGATGCTTCAGCCCATATTTTTTATTATGGCTGCTGCAATGATTCTGACGTTTATGATTTCTTCACGGGTATCCAGAGCAATTATAGAACCGATTAACAGGCTTGATCTGGAGGCGCCGGAGAATAATGATACGTATGAAGAACTTACGCCTCTGCTTAAAAAAATTGCAGAACAGAAAGAGACAATAGGAGAACAGCTTGCCAGTGCCCGTAAAAAACAGAAAGAATTCAGTCTGATTACGGAAAATATGAGCGAGGGTTTTCTGGTTATTGATCAGGATGCAAATCTTCTGGCATATAATACTGCCGCATTAAAATTGCTTGATATTGCTGCTCCTTCTGATAAAAGCGTACTGCTTTTCTGCAGGGCAAAAGAGTTTCGTGATGTAATATCGGACGCTTTGTCCGGAAAGCGGGCGGAAAATATTATGGCGCGCGGGGAATGCAGTTACAGCCTGATTGCGAATCCGGTTTTCGAGAAAGAGTCAGTGATAGGGGCTGTTGTTGTTATTCTGGATATTACAGAAAGCGAAAAAAGAGATGTGTTAAGAAGAGAATTTACAGCAAATGTTTCGCACGAACTGAAAACTCCGTTGACTTCTATTTCGGGATTTGCCGAGCTTATGAAAGAAGGGGATGTTGCTGCGGAATATGTGATAGATTTTTCAAAATCCATTTACGATGAAGCACAGAGGCTTATTACATTGGTCAATGATATTATTAAGCTTTCAGAACTTGACGGAGAGAGCATTTCTTTTGAAAGCGAACCGGTGGATTTGTACGAATTATTACAGGAGGTAATCAGCCGGTTAGAAAATGAAGCGGCCAAAAGGAAGATAGCCTTTCATTTGATTGGTGACAGGGCAGTAATTACAGGCGTGCGCAAAATTCTTGATGAAATGTTCTATAATCTCTGTGATAATGCCATAAAATACAATCGTGAGGGCGGAATGGTTGACATTATAGTCAACCAGACTAAAGATGAAGTAAATGTGATGGTAAGGGACACCGGAATCGGAATTCCGGCGGAGCACCAGAGCAGAGTATTTGAGCGTTTTTACAGAGTGGATAAGAGCCACTCAAAAAAAGTAGGCGGGACAGGACTGGGACTTGCCATTGTGAAACATGGAGCCGTGTACCATCATGCAAAAATCAGTCTGGAAAGCGCTGTGGATGCGGGTACGACGGTTACGCTGGCTTTTGTTCCTTACAGATTGTCAAATACAACCGTTTCTTTTTTCAGATCTTCCACTACTTCCTGATTTACACCCATGCGCTGCGTAATATCTTCCATATCCATGGCGAGGTTTTTGGTATTTCCGGCAACGCCGACAGTTTCTTCAGCTCCTTCGTCGATAGCTTTTGTAATTGTTCCGATAGAATCTGCAATGTCAGACATGGAATTTTTAAGACGTTCAGTTCTTTCATGGAATTCGTCCATGGCATGGCGGACGTAAGCAGCATCTTGCCGATACTGGCTGCCGGATTCTACAAATGCTTCAAATTCCGTCAGGACGGACTGGCTCATATAGTCAATTAAATGCTGTGCATTTTCAGAGAGGTTATAGACCGCAGCGGTGACAATGCTGTTGATTTCCTGAATGCGGTTGGCGGCATCCCGGCTGGAATGTGCGAGATTGCGCACCTCTTTTGCGACAACAGCAAAGCCCTCTCCGGCAGTTCCGGCATTGGCGGCTTCCACGGAAGCATTTAAAGAAATCAGTTTGGTCTGTTGGGATATGGTCAGAATTTCACTGGTTAAAGTCTGGATTTGGTCTACACTTTTGCTTTTTTCTATGGCATCATTAAGGGAATGCAGGATTTCTTCTGCTTTTGCACTTGTAATTTCCGCGCTGTTTTTGGCAGACAGCTGCATGGCATTTGCACGGTCGTTCATTTGCACGGCGTAATCTGTGATGGCGCTGCATTCTCTGGCAATGTTCTGAACGTCTAAACTGACGTTTTTGGCATTGCAATTGATGGAGGAGATATTACCTGCCACTTTCTGAATGGTAGAGGAAAGCTGTTCGGAGAGAGAAGAGAGTCCGGCTGCGCTTTTTTTGGAAGCGTTCGTTCTTTTCAGGACTTCTCCCGTCATGTTGTCGATTTGTCGGGAGCTGTCCTGAATAGTCTTTAAAATGCTCTTCAGCGGAAGAAGCACATAATTCGTAATCAGTTTAATATCTCCAAATACAAGAAAGATACATGCTGCAGCTGCGGCAATACCGACTGCAAGAGACAGGACATATGTATCTGTAAGATGTTTTCTTGCGGTAAGCGTCTGTCCGCTGATGGATGCGTTTAAATTATCAATATCTGCTTCCATGGCGCTGGCATAAGCGGCTACATCGCCGTTTGCAAGCGCATAGGCGTCCTGGGTTTTATGGCTTGCGCTGGCGCAGACAAGATGAACCAATGCATGTTTAAAAGAGTCATAATTCGAAAGAAGCGATTTATACTGTGCCTCTTCTTCCGGCGTAACGTGGCTGGCATATTCCGAGAGCATATCATCCAGAAAGGCTTCTTCTTCTTTCATCTGCCCGACAAGCGTAATCATGGTCTTATAAT
>CAOKHR010000048.1 GCA_948468325.1 uncultured Lachnospiraceae bacterium
GAAGAAATCAATTCTTGCCAAAGCATTCCGGGGAGAACTTGGAACAAATAATTCCAAAGAAGAATCTGCAATTGAGTTATTAAAAACAATACTTGCAGAAACATAGAATGTCTGCCAAATTTGCAAGACATAAATACTGTTGCCTTGCAAATGCATTTGAATATAGTAGTAAAAAAGTTTTAAGTATGATACAATAATGGCATAACAAAACACTTTTCTTTAATATAAAGGTGGTGAACAGTATGCCAATAAATGAAAAAGAATTAAATTGTTATCTTTTTGATCAGCTTACAATTTTAGATGATCTGGAAGAGATAGCAGAAAAAGAAAAGGCGGAAGAGACGCTGAAAGCGATAGCTAAAAAGCGCAAACAGATTGAACGTAAACTATATCAAAAACCGCCGCTTACAAGCGAATAAGTAACAAACTATAGAGAGTGTCAAGAATCTTTGGCGCTCTCTTCTATATAAAAGCGGTCAACTGCTTTTCAAAAAGAATGTGATATGCCGTATACCTTATTTGATGGACACACAGTTCTCCCACAACCTCAAAAAGATATTTATCAAAAAATCAACTGACGTTTTTGCCAGAAAATTGACGTTCCTGCCAAAATACTTGAATAAACCGGAAAAATACATATAGTGATAAGGAATGCCATAAATTTTGGTTGATTTTAAAGCAAATAACATAAGGAGGTTTACCTGGAAAATGAAAAAACAAAACATACTGAAAATCATAGCTTCGGCCCTCGCCGTATGCGTTGCAGCCGGTACTGTGCCGACAACGGCATGGGCGGCAGAGAATCCGCCTTTGGAGGGTTTTGGATATGCCGACACTTCAAATCCGGGCGAAAATCAGAACGCAGGCGAAACGCCAGATCCTGCTGCTGCGTCTGGAGACAGTTTCTCAGACGAAGGCTATACGGACGGCGGCGAGATTAGCAGACTTGAAATTAATGACAATTTAACGGAAAAAACCAAATACACGGTAGGGAATGGCCATGTGTACGCCGAGAAGGACGGCAGTTTTGTTTTCCTGAGGCTGGAAAACGTACCCGAGGTAGACGGGCTTAATTTTTATATTTCATGTGATTCCGCAATTTCGCTTACAATGGAGGCGGCAGGCAGCAATAAGGTAAACATTTATATGGAGAAAGCTTCTGTTACTCTTGTCGGAAACGGTACTCTTAATAATTCGACTATAACGGCGCGCGGATTAAATAAAGACGGATTCACCGGTGAGATGAACGCAATCATAATTTCCTCTGAAAAATCGGATCGTTATGACGGCACCATATATGGGGAATGTGTCTATTCGTATGGAAATTTTATAGTAGGCGAGTATGGAGGTATAATCCAGACATTGACAATACCCGGGGATGCTTCGCTTACCTTTCCCGAAAATTCCGGGATTTTGTTTGTCGGTGTTGAAAGAGGTCACAGCGATTATCTGAATATAGAAGGCAAACTCATAAACAACGGAGAGATCATTTTTGCTGGAACGGATCCCGATGATCCGTCGGCATTTGTCGAAAGCTTTGGTTTTTCCGGGACGGGTACTGTAAAAGTAAGCGCCGCTTCTGACGTAGATGATATAACCAATGCTAATTCCAAAGTTTATGACAATAACGGTTTTCTGGATATGACCGATGGTAATACCGATAAGGTAGTGGAGTTTGACGCTGACACCCCTAAGTCATTCTACCGTCCCGACAACACAGGCAGGCTATATTACACACCTCCCGCCGGGGACAGCCCGGCTCTGCTGAAAGCGTGCGGCATAGATAAAGAAACATTACACATTCAATGTTTATCAGAAGCCATTCCCGTCACTCTGAATTTGGAAGGGGATAATTGGTTTGGGGTTGAATGCTACGCCGATGTAATACTTGATGGAACAGGCAGTTTTGCGGGTGATATTTTTACACTCGGAGAATTTTCCGTAGGCGAAAGCTTTGAGGGAGAGCTGAACGCGCGCATAGCACAGCAGACAATCGAACAATCCGGCAACGCTGTTTCTTCCACAATAAACATGGTTGTCTACGGCGATTATGTTCAGATGGATACGGTAGATATTTTAGCCTCTAACATCGTCGATGAAAATAATACATACAAGGCAACGCTGACAGTACCCAAAGGCGCCGCATACATAATTGACGAAGGCTGCACTGCAATGATTGATGTAGGCAGCAATTATGAAAAATATTTAAAAATAGACGGCAAAATGATAAACAACGGAGAGATAGAGGTGCACACGGACGATGTTCTTGACGATCCGGCAGCGTTTATCCAGAGCCTGAAGCTTTCGGGTTCCGGAGTTGTACGGATTATAAATGAAAACGCTGAAACCACCGTTGATGACATGTACACCAACGATGGCGTAAAGGTGACGTATAGCGGAGGAGAACTGAATTTTGAAGATCATACAGGAGATACCGTTTGGGGCGACCACATGGCTGAGTACGGCTACAGCTTTGAGGAGAAGGACAGCAGTTATGTTCTGACGCTGAAAGATTTCGCCTCTCCGGAAAGGGTAAGACTTCCCGCCGATAAGCCTATTGTGATAAACAGCTCAGGTGTTTGTTATATAGGCGAGCTGAGTATTTCGACGGATACGGACGAAGCGAATCTGTCATTCGGAGGAGACGGCACGCTTACCGTTAACAAAAAAATCTGGATACAGGATAAAGGTACCGTTACCATTGCCGAGGGTGCAAGAATCATTGCAAACAACGGTTTTAGTGATAACGAAGGACGGCTCGTTGTCTACGGCTCTTTTACCGCAATGTGCGATGAAACGAACAGACATAACAGCGCTGTTTATGCTGGCGCCTTAGAGATAGCAGACACCGGTATTCTGAACGTCGGAGGCAGCAGGGGCATTTGGATTAACAGGTATTCCTCTGCCACCGGTTTTTCATTGTCGATAGCAGAAGGGGGACAGATTATTGCAGACTGCGGCGAGTACGGTCTTGCAGTATGCCAATTCGGCGCTGCTTCTGATCCAGACAGCATTTTCGACATACCGGAGGGGTATCTGCCCCACGGATATGAATTTATAACAGCGGCGGAATATAATGAAGTCACAACAGTCGTTACGCTGCTTCTCGCGCTCGAGGGTTCTCAAATTACCGTTTCTGGTGAGGGCAGATATATCATTGAGGGCGAAGGCGCGGAAGGTTATATTGTCATTCACCGGCACAGCGCAGACTATGACAACTATATTCCCGATCCCGATAATTCCGGGCAGCACATAAAATCCTGCGCAAACGACCCCGGACACTCCGACAGTGCCGAGAAGCACGCGTATGGCGGCTGGGCACAGACAATAGCCCCAACCGAGGCATCAACAGGACTGGAAGAAAGAACATGCAGCGTATGCGGCGGAAAGGAAAGCAGGATTCTGCCGATGCTCAAGTCGATACCTGTCAGCCTGAAAACCGGTACGGAAGTCACCCTGAAAAATAATGTCCTTACCTATGGGGAGCCGTTGTCAAATCTGGTATTTAACGAAGCGGAATTTGTCGATGCAAACGGGCAGACAGTGACAGGCATCCTCGCATGGAAAGAAGCTGCCGCAGCTTTAGATGCAGGGACCACAAGCGCTGTATGGATATTCACCCCGGCGGAAGAAAAATACGCACCTTTGGAAGGTACGGCAGCGATTACGGTAAACAAGGCACAGAATGCCCCGAACATGCCGGGCAGTGCTATGGATGTACCGAACAGCCTCAAAAAAGCAGGCGATGTACCACTGCCGGAAAGCTGGGAATGGAAGGCAGAGGACAAGGAAAAAGCTCTTGCGGCGGGAGTATCCGTAGAAGCCGTGGCTGTTTATACCGGAGAGGATAAAGGTAATTATGAAAAGGAAACCGTGACGGTTACCATCACCAGATCAGCCTGCAGCCATGCGGCAGGAGAGATTCTTTATACGGGAGAAGGCGAAATGGCGCCGACCTGTACGGAGGACGGACTGGGACATAAGGAATGCAGCCTGTGCGGCGATGTGGCAGAGTCAGGCATCGTGGTAAAGGCGCTGGGGCATGACTGGCATATAACCAGTGAAGAGGCGGCGACCGCCGCATCAGAAGGAAAGCGGGTTTATACCTGCTCAAGATGCAGCCAGACACGTGAGGAGAGCATCCCGAAGCTGTCGTCAGAGCCTGGCGGAGACAGCCGGACGGAAGATGTGGCAAAAAATTCTGCAGAATTGGATTCCGGCATATCCATCAAATGGAAAGGAAGCGCCATTGCCCTGAAATGGGCGAAGACAGCAGGGGCGGAAGGTTATGATATTTTTTCAGCCCAGAGTGGGAAGAAGCTGAATCAGGAATCTCCGGTTCAGACGGTAAATAATGGAAAAACATCTGTTACCATTACGAAGATAGACGGTAAAAAAATTTCCGGTAAAAAAGCGTATGCGTTTAAATTAAAAGCATGGAAGTATTCAGACGGCAAAAAGGCCTATATCGGCGAAAGCAGGACGTACCATATAGCAGGAAAGGAAAACAAAAAATACACAAACGTAAAAAAACTGAAACCGAAAAAGAAGAAGTATACCCTGAAAAAAGGCAGGAGCGTCCGTATTCAGGTAACGGCTGTCAAAGAGTCCAAAAAGAAAAAGCTTCTTCCAAAATCCTGCGGGCCTGCCCTGCGGTACCAGTCAGACAATGAGCAGGTTGCGGCAGTAACGCAGAAAGGTAAGGTAAATGCAAAGCAGAAAGGAACCTGCTATATCTATGTCACCGCATTAAACGGGGTAAGAACCAAAATTAAGATAACGGTAAAATAGCCCGCAATACAGACACAGATACAGCGGCAGGAACGGAGAGGGCAGCAGCCTGACAGTAACGGAATATAATTTATTCCGTTATCTGTCAGGCTGTTGTTTCTTCAACTGCGTTTTTCGCATACAACAGTTTCAGCAAAATCGGAGTTGCGACGCTTGAAACAATGATTAATAAAATCACGGCAGTAAAATATTCGGATGTCAGCAGTCCCACAGACAGTCCTTTCTGCGCTACAATCAATGCAACTTCGCCCCGCGTCATCATGCCCACGCCGATTTTTAAACTGTCGGGAAATGAAAATCTGCAGATTTTCGCCATAAGGCCGCAGCCAATGATTTTAGTGATCAGAGCCGTTAAGACAAATCCGGCGGAAAATAAAAGGATGCTGCCGGTAAGGTGGTCAATGCTTGTTTTAAAACCGATGCTGGCAAAAAATATTGGCCCGAAAATCATATAGGAGCTGATTTCCATTTTCTGGTCTATGTAAGAAGAATCCTGAATGGAGCAGAGGACAACACCTGCGACATAAGCTCCTGTAATATCGGCAATTCCGAAATAACGCTCCGCCGCATAGGCAAAGAAAAAGCACAGAGCAAGGCTTAAGATCGGGATTCTCTGGGTATGCGGATATTTTTCATCCAGTTTCTTAAAAATCCGGTAAACAATAATACCTGCCACAAATGCAAAAAGGAAGAAAAGCAGTGTGGACAAGATAACGCCCGAGGGATTGGAATCCGGATTTTTAAAACCGATTACAAAGGTAAGGACAATAATTCCGATGACGTCATCAATAATAGCGGCGCTTAAAATCGTAGTGCCGACTTTTCCTTTTAATTTCCCCATTTCTTTTAAAGACTGGACGGTGATGCTGACGCTGGTAGCAGTCATAATTACGCCCATGAAAACAGCCATATAAAATTTTTCCGAACCAAAGGGAGACGTTCCGTAAAAGCCCATATACAGCAGCGTGCCGCCAATTAAAGGAACAAAAACGCCCGCACAGGCAATCAAAAGAGCGACAGGCCCCGTTTTCATCAATTCTTTCAAATCTGTTTCAAGACCTGCGGAAAACATTAAAAGTACAACTCCCACTTCCGCCATTTCCACCAGAAAGTCAGACTGCTGTACCAGTCCAAGTACACTGGGACCAATCAAAAGTCCCGCAATAATTTCTCCCACAACCTGCGGCGCCTTACATCTTCTTGCCAGTATTCCGAATAGTTTTGCAAAAACGATAATAATTGCCAGATCTTTAAATACATTGTATGTCTCCATATTTTTCCCCTTTCTTATTTCTGTTGTAATATGTATACCCTAAAGGGCATCCCAATATGGCACACTCCTGCGGAGCGGCCTCATAATGTATACCCTAAGGGCATCCCAATATGGCACACTCCTGCGGAGCATCCTTATTATATAGATTTTCCAACAAATGATTATAGCACAAATTTTTTTTGGGAAAAGGGGGTATTGTGATTATTTTGTTGATTTTGAAGGGATATTATTGTAAAAGCGGCAGAAATGGAGGCAGGGAAAATGGAATATGGTTATGTGCGTGTCAGTACAAAAGAACAAAATGAAGGCAGGCAGCTGCTTGCGCTGAAAAAAGTCAATGTGCCGGAAGCGAATATTTATATAGAAAAGCAGTCCGGCAGGGATTTTAATCGTCCGATGTATCAGTGCATGGTAAAAAAGATGAAACGGGATGATTTGCTGTATGTAAAAAGCATCGACCGTCTGGGCAGAAATTATGAGGAAATCTTAGAACAGTGGAGAATGTTAACAAAAGAGAAAGGAATTGATATTGCAGTGCTTGACATGCCTCTGCTGGACACCAGAAAGGGCAAAGACTTATTAGGTACTTTTTTAAGCGATCTTGTTTTACAGCTGCTTTCTTTTGTGGCGGAAAATGAAAGAAAAAACATAAAGCAGAGGCAGAGAGAGGGAATCGAGGCGGCAAAAATGAGAGGTGTGCAGTTCGGACGGCCGAAAACTCCTCTGCCGGATAATTTCGGACAGGTGTACAGCCGATGGATTGCAAAAGAAATCACAGGGGAGGAAGCAGCGAAACAATGTAATATTACAGCAGCTACTTTTTACAGGAGAGCAAATAAGGTGAAAGGAAAGGATGCAGCAGAATAAAGTCGCTTTATTTGCAGAAAGTGTACTTTTTGCAAATATTTGTCAAACAGAAATCTCTTATTAAGTTTACATGAAAAATTGAAATAAATCAACAAATTTGACATATTTTTTGAAATTGTTGCTACATAAAGTTTATTTTCAAAAAGTACACTTTTTGAAAATGAGACAAAGGATGCTTTTATACGGGAAGGAGGGGCCGGTGTCAGTATTTGAAGTTGGGATACTGCAGATATTAGACAAATAGAAGTCACAATCTATGCAGAGGGGAGAGCAGGAATGAAAAGGATATGCAAAAAGTTGATAGCCGTTGTATTTGTTACAGCCATGTTTGCAGGCTGCGGAAAAGAGCGCGGGAAATTAGAATCCGGAGATGTGAAAATGGATATAGAAGAGCATGCTGATATTATGGAAGATTCAAAAGATGGCTATGAAACACATACAGAGGAAAGCACCATGCAGGAGGAAAATCAGGAGTTTGAAATTAGCATGAAACAGGAAGGTTTTCGTAATACTTTGCGAAAGTTGATTGAAGAAGAGGGGGTATTTCAGGAAAGCCAGAGAGGAACGAAAAATGAATGGGATGATGTCTGGTTTGATCCAAAGGGAATTGTTAGTGCAGCGATTTTAGACTTTGATTCGGATGGAGAAGATGAGATGCTGGTTTGCCATACAAAAATATCATCTGTAAATGCTAAGTATTATGATATTGTTATGGATATGTATGAATTTATAGATGGAAAAGTTGTTCTGGCAGACAGCATGCCGTTTATTGCTTATCACGAAGGCCAATCTTTTTCCGGTGTGTGGGCTGACTGGAAAGATGATGATATGTTGTTTGATTTAAATGCGGTATGGCTGAAAGGAAACTATTACCTTATGTGTGAAATGTATAGTCTGACACATGCCTATGCTGACGGTTCTTCACGGGAATATTGGGCTGTTACATATAAAAATAATGAATGGCAGTATGCAGGCTCTTTCTCACAGACAGATGGAGGCAGTACCGGATTTGAATTTACAGGTTATGAATTTGAAAATGGAATATGTAAAAATTCGGCATTATATTTTAGTGATTATGGAAATAATGGAGAAACAGTGTCGCTCTATGATAGTTTTTCTGATGCAATAACAGCTTTTTTTGAAAAACTTGGGATTTTCTTAACTGATGATGTTTCTATGAATCCTGATGTAGATTCAGGAACAATTTTGTCAGAAAACAATGACAGAACGGAAATATTTGAATTTACTAACAGGTTAGTCAGTGCAAGTTCTAATTTTCCGGATCGTACATGTGAATTTCTGGCAGCATTAAAAAGAGATACATTGTTAGAGGAAGTACAAAAACAGGAGGAATGATATATTTATGCGGATTTTGGTGTTTCCCAAATGCCTATGTAAAAATACCTATGAAAGGATGGTATGAGATGAAATGGGGAAGAGAATTTATTTGCAAAGAAAAAAGTTTTATTATTTTATGGATATTATCGTGTACTGTAGTATTTTGCTTTTTTAGTATGACTGTGCGGGCAGAAACTATTGATGCGAAATTTCCACAGCCTGTCACACAAGTTGAATTGGTTCCAGAAGGTTTTACATCCGTCAGAACGATAGAGGAATTGAATAATATACGAAAGAATCGTTCGGGAAATTATATTTTGATGAATGATATAGATTTGTCCGATCAGACAAGTTGGGAACTTATTTCCAGTTTTTCAGGCAAATTATATGGTAATGGATATAAAATAATTGGTTTAAAAAATTCTTTTTTTAATAAAATCAGTGGTGGTGAGATTCGCGATCTGGGACTTGTGGATGTAAATGTCAATTCTTCTGGCTCATCAGGAGCATTAGCTTGTACGATAGATAATGATTCAAGTGCTAATATTATTATTAATAATGTATATGTAACGGGATTGGTAACAGGAGGAGGATGTGTCGGAGGTCTTATTGGAAGAGAAAATAGTATGTGCAGGAATACGACAATAATAAACGGCTGTGCCAATTATGCGTTTGTTCTTGCTGAAGGAAAGCAGGTTGGAGGAATTATTGGCGCAGCAGATAATACGACTTCAGGCAAAGTTCAGTTAGGTTATCTGTATAATTATGGAATAGTCCGCAGCAAATTGGACTATGTCGGGGGTATCATTGGCTATCTTTTTAATCAAGATCAATATTTAAGTATTTATGAATGCAAAAATGAGGGCAGAGTGCTAGGCAGAGAAAATGTCGGAGGCATTATTGGTAATTTGGCATGTGAGAGCTATATTAATAATTTCAGTGTTCCGAATCCCAGCGTTAATATGAGCGGCTTCCAAAATTCCGGAACTATCAGTGGAAGAAAGAATACAGGTGGAATTATTGGACATATGGATATAGAAAATAGTGCTAACGATAAAACAGCTAAAATTACGCTGTCCTCATCCATGAATATGGGAGAAATTACTGGAACCAGTCAGTATTCGGGAGGGATTGTAGGTTGTGTAGAGCATTCGTTTGATACAGTAGCCATTAATGCCTCCACGATTCAAAATTGTGTGAGTCGTGGAAAGATGCAGGGCGGTGGAAATATTGTTGGATATGCTGTTTTGGAGACGGGGTCTTTATTAATTACCAGATGTGTTGGCATTCAATTATATAATAGAGGAGTTAATGGTATTATTACCAGTGCCGCTGGTATGGGCAGAGGTTATTGTCGTGTTTCTTTGTGCTATTACCTTAATAGTTTGACTTCTATAGCTTTTGATTCTAATGCAAAGGTCAGTGGAACGGCAGTTGCTTTGAATGCAACGCAGATTAAGCAAAAAGAAAGCTATCCGGATCTGGATTTCAAGTCTTTATGGGATATTAGCGAGGAAAACCATGAAGGCTATCCATATCTTAAAAATGCAGAAACGTTAGAGCCGGCTGAAATAATTGATAAAACAGAAAGCAGAGTTCCTAAAAACGATGTTACTGATATGTTAGAACGTATCGGAAAAGGTACACTGCCTTATAATGAATTTGATATTCCTTCATATTTAGGATTGGATTATAACGAACAACTTGGATTTTCTGAGAAAGCAATAGGTTTTTTATCTGGAAAGATATTCTCAGAGGATGCGCTTTGGCAAAATGTTTACGAGAATGTTCTCGAAGATGTATTTTTAAATGACCTGGGGTTTTTAGATGGTATTGCAGAGACTTCAAGCAGGTATTCCGATGAGTTGAAATTTACGAAAAAGTTCTTAGACATGTTTGATAAGACATTATGTGAAGATATTCCTGAATTTCAGATCGCCGGAGGTATTAATGACGTTTTGGCTTTCGTAGTGGCCGGGAGTCAGGATTGTATGACCCGTTGTATGGTGAGTGTTGAATATCTGACTTATATTGCGGAGCATGCAGATGATCCAAATCTAAGAAAAGCAGCGGAAAATGTCCGTGATAAAAAATGTACAAAAACATTAGAACAAATCTGTGATAAAGTATCTGATTTTGCAAAAAAGATGTTTAATAAAACATTGGATAAGTTTATAAAAAATGCTGCAAAAAAATCATGGATACTTGTGGCAAAAGAAGCATCTGCATCAGTAAAAGTAGTGCAAATTATATTTGGTGTTAAAGATCTGGTTTACAATTTAACTGGTGCAGATAAAACAGTAGAAGCTTATTATCAGATTTTTGCAGCATACAGGATACGGATGCAGCTATATAATGGTTACTGTGAAGCTGCAAAGAATTCTAAATGGGTAGAGGTTGGAGAGGTTTTTAATCTTCTTGAAGCATTTACAAAAGATATGTATAACAGGGCAGAAATTCTTCTTGGGGATGATTATGAGAAAGTGCTGGCCAGTGATCCTTCATATCAGAAGCAGGTAGATGATTTGCGTAAGCTGAATATCAAAAATTATGTAAGAGAAAACTATTCCCTGATGGTTCCTGTTTTGGATAAGGAAACGATTTATATTGCTCAGGGGACAAAGGCATCAATTAAGCTGTCAAATTGTCGTTATAATGTAAGAATAGAGTATAAGAAAACAGGCAAATGTAAAGCTTTTTCAATAAATAAAAAAACAGGAGAGATTGAAGCAAAGAAGAAAAAGACGGGGGATGGCATTGTAACTGCTGTAGTATATCAAAATGGAACAAAATACGAATTGGATGCTAAGGTTAAAGTGGTTACGGCAGAACAAAAGAAATTAATTGATGAAAAAGCAGGGGAAAATGGGATTAAAAAAGTTAAATTAGTGAAAAAAGATGTCTATACTGTGCCTCTTGGTTCAAAAGATTTCAATTTAAAATTAGCGGCAAAGAGTACAGTAGGCGTCTCATTCAAATCTAACAATAAAAATGTGGTTTGTGTAAATAAAAAAGGAAAAGTATCTATAAAAGGATATGGTGAAGCAAAAATCACTGTTACCGTGGCAAAATCAGGAAAAAATCCAAAACAGACACAGACTGTCATAGTGAAAGTAGTTCCAAAGACATTAAAAGCGCCTATAGTACAAAATAATAAGTCAGGCACTTTAAAAGTAAAGTGGATGAATGACAAGAAAGTGTCTGGCTATCAAATTCGGTACTCATTAAAAAGTAATATGAAAAAATCCACGATTGTAAAAGAGAGAAAACCTGTGACTACTAAAGTATTAAAACTGAAATCCGGAAAACAGTACTACATTCAGGTTCGATCTTATAAGAAAAGTGAAAAAAAGATATATTATGGAAAATGGAGTAAAAAGACATCAAAGAAATGTAAATAATCTGCGGTAAAACCTGGTAAATAAGTATGGACAACTGACAAGGCAAATCAGTGTGGGTGGATATTATTACACCGAGGGAAGGATTTTATTGAAATATATTATT
>CAOKHR010000049.1 GCA_948468325.1 uncultured Lachnospiraceae bacterium
TGTCCACTTATTTCCTTCCGGAATTCCGATTGTCGTTCCATTTGTTCCACTCTTGTTACTTTCGATTGTATTTTCGTCATAATCTACCTGGGATTTTGACCATGTCTCTTCATTTGCCAGCCCAAGCTCGTTTCCAATCCATCTTACTGTTGTATAAGCTTCTGCTCCAAACAAGAGACAGTCATCATCAAATCCGGCTTCTCTTCCTTCGTATTTCTGTATTGTTTCAAACCATCTCTGAAACTCATAATTCTGGGCATTTGCGCCGCTTCCTTTTGCTCCGTCCATCCAGACTTCAACAAAATGTCCGTCATTACCATATTTTTCACTGCTGAGAATTTCTTCCAGCTGATTATTGTAATAATCATTGTAATTAAGTACGTCTAATTCCTCGACTTCTGCCCAGGTTTTGTTGTTCAATGGCTGTCCGTTCGAGCCGCAAAGGGAATTACCCTCCGCGTCATAGTATCCATAACTTGGTTCGTGAATATCCCACGGAGACAGATACAGTCCCATATCCATATCATATTTTGTACATGCGGCAGAAATATCTGCCAAAACATCGCCTTCTCCATCCTGATAGCCGGCTTTTGCTACATTGTAGTCGGTCCACTTGCTGTTCCAGAGACAAAAGCCGTCGTGGTGCTTCGCTGTGATAATCAGCTTTTTAAAGCCGGCATTTTTCAGCGTACGTATCATCTGATCCGCCTTAAAATCATCCCGAAGTCCAAAGATTTCACCTGGCGCACTGTCTCCATAATGTTCTCCCCACTCAACTTCGTTGTAGGTGTTCGGCCCAAAATGACAGAATGCCGCAAGCTCCTCTTTCTGATACCTATACTGGTTAGGGCTCGGCGTTACTCCCCATGCTTCCGGAGGCTCCGTGCCAAAATCCTCCAAACTTTCCGTACCAATATCCGCCCTTTCTTCTGCCCGGACAAAAAACCAGCCATCCGGAACCATCACTGACACCATAACTGCAGCAAGCAGGCATGCACCGGTTCTTTTCATCCTCTCTTTCATTAAGATACCTCCTCCATATTGAATATTCTATAAAAACCATTCATTTTCTCTTCATTTTTTTTAACATTTCTTTCTCTTCTTCTTTCACACGGAATGATTCTGTCATTTTCTGTATTGCTTTATTAAATGTCCAGTCGCTAAGACGGTTGTCAAGCAAAAAAGAATATGTTTCCCGGGGATATTTTGCATAAGCAGTCGCTATGCACCACGCAGCCCCCATCCTGGTATAGTAACCGTCAAATGTCAGTTCATTCATAACATCTAATACCCGTTCAATGTACTCATCCGTCAAAAAATGACTCATAAGAAGAATGGCTGCCGCGCGCTGGGAATATTCTTCCTGCTTCTTAACATACGGCATCAGCCATGCAAATACTCTTTCTCTGTTTTTCCTGGCTATGGAAAAATTCTGGCAAAAACTGTCATTTACAGACCAGTCCTGGATTTTCGGTATAAACCTGTCGGCATAAGATAAAATTGTCTCTATATCATCTTTCGCGTATCCAAGCACAAATGCCTGAAGAGACTGCTGTTCAAAATTATCATCCGGACAGTCCTCTAAAAACTCCCGATAATTTTCTTTTGCAATCTGTTTTGCAAGTTTTCTTAATTCCGGAATCCTGGCTCCCAAAATTGGCTTTGCCCCCGGTATAATGCTGCTGCTCCGTTTTGCATTTTTCTCTTCCGCCAGCTCTTCTAATCTGCGGTTTACTTCTTCTATCGTCATATGTCTTTGTTCTATTCTCCTGACTTTTCATCGTTTACCTGATACAATGCTTTTTCTTTAATCGTAAGTTCTGCTGTTTTCAGCAAATCCGGCCTGTACTTTTTGGTGCGGAGTATCGACTGCTCTCTTCTCCACATTTCGATTCTCCTATGGTCTCCGGACATTAAAACTTCAGGAACCGCTTTGCCGTTCCACTGATACGGCCTTGTATACTGTGGATATTCCAGCAGATTTCCCTCGAAAGATTCTGACTGACCGGATGTTTCATTTGTCAGCACTCCGGGCACCATACGGGAAATGGCATCTACCATAACCATAGCCGGAAGCTCTCCTCCTGTCAGAACATAATCCCCAATTGAAACATAATCTGTCACAATTTCCTCCAATACCCTCTCATCTACCCCTTCGTAATGTCCGCAGAGAAAAACAATGCTGTCTTCCTGTGCCATCTCTTTTGCCATATGCTGTGTAAACGTGGGTCCCTGGGGCGTTAAATAAACAGTTCTTGGGATATATCCGATTTTCTCCTTTAACGCACAGTATGCATCGTATATCGGCTGTGCCTGCATCACCATTCCGGCGCCGCCCCCATAAGGATAATCGTCTGCTTTCTGATGCCTGTCTGCCGTATAATCCCTGATATTTACCGCTTCTATGTTTAAATATCCCTTTTTGCTCGCTTTTCCGATAATGCTTGTATTTAAAGCATTCCTCACCATTTCCGGAAATAAGGTAAGAATATAAAAATTCATCTCAATTCTCCTGACGCAAAATGCCGTCTTCCCCAATGACAACACCCGAAGCAGAATGCCGCTGCATGAAATCAAAAATACGCTGCTTTTCCGATTCTTCTGTCACCAGAAAAGTCCTGAAATTTTTCTGGATACACGGAACAAATCCCAATGTCAGTTCTCCGTTTTCATCTATTGTTATCTCGGCAAGTCCGGTATCCAATGTGCTGCTGCTGAACCAGAAATTGCCCAGACTGTAGATAACCGGCACGCCGTCCATAATTTCAAATCCCTGTAAGCAATGTGTATGTCCGCCGATAATTGCGTCTGCGCCCGCTTCTGCGAATTCTTTTGCCAGATTCTGCTGGTCTCTGCCATAATTGCTGTCCCCTTCTGTGCCCCAGTGGACAACTGCAATCACAATATCACTGTTCTTTTTTGCACTCCGGATTACTTTTACAAATTTATCCGGTGACAGTGTTTTCAATACGCCCGGTTCCGTCTCCGTTGCCTCTTTTGTATAATTTAAGGAGCGTTCAATCTGCGTTGCCGCAACAATGGCAATTTTTCTTCCGTTGCAGACGAAATAATATGGCTTTGAAGCATCTTCAATATTCGCACCTGCTCCCACATGAGGTATCTCTGCTTTGTCTAAGGTATCAATCGTATCAAGCAGTGCATCCGGTCCAAAATCATATACATGGTTGTTTGCAAGATTTACAATATCCGTTCCAAAAACTTTAAGCAATTCGACCCTTTTTGGATCTGCCCGAAACGTATATGCCTTGCCCGGCAGCGCTTCTCCTCTCGTGCTGTAGGTAAATTCATTATTAATCATCATCACATCAGCCTCATTCATACGCGCAAGCAGATCGTCTGAAAAACAGTCGTAAATACCGTTTGCACAACTGTCAAGATGTCTCGTCGTAGAATAGCCTTCGGAAAAATTTATATCTCCGGTAAAAGCAAACGTTGTTTTTCCGGCAGACGCACAGGACTGCCACTTTACATTTTCCAACTGATAATGCTGAAATCCTGTCCGTTCACAATAAAGAAGCCACAGGACGTGAATCGTATTTCCGGTCAGCTCATACCAGATATCCGGATCCTGATTTCCGGCTTCCACTGCATCTGCAATTTTTTCAATGCATTCGTCCCCGTATTCAAACGACAACCATCTTAAAAATGTACAGTCCAGCACATGATACCCGATAAACTCTTTTGTACAATATTCTAAAATACGCGAAAATGCCTGTTCTCTCTTTAACTGCTCTGCTTTCGTCTTCTTCTGTTCCGGCATTTCTTCCGTACCCGGTATGGGCAGCTCTTCTGTCCCATGTACCTCCTGTGCCTGCTCCCGGCCCGGAGACTTTATCCGATTCATCCATTCGTCATTTTTACTGCATCCGCCAAGACATAAAAGGGAAAAAAGAACTGTCAGAATCAAAACACGAAAATTGCATTTTGGCTGCATAAAATCCTCCTCATTTGTAACGTGCATGACATGACCAGTATAGCATTCTTTTCTTTTTCTGTCCAGCAAACAGAGGCAGGATTCCTCCTGCCTCTGCAAAACATTTATACCTTTTTCTTTTTCTGTTTCATATATCCGATAAATTTATTCTGGTAAAGGATCTGGATATATTTTACCAAGCGCTCTACCACAGGTTCTGCCTCTTTGCCGAATTCCTCTGATACAAGCTTTGAAATTTCATATACATTCCGCTTGCCGTCCATGCTTTTCCATACAAAACTCCCATATTCATCCAGTGCAATATGGCTGATCTCTGGCTTTTTAAATATCTTTTGTGCAATCCGGTTGTAAAATCCCTGATTCACCACATGAACGGTAACAATTCCTTTCTTATCTGCATCCCACTGATAAACAGGATTACAGACGGGAATGAAATCCATAAAATTCTTTTTCTTTCTGCCCACGGATACTCCTCTTTATTCAGACTTTCTTTGATTTGCGGAAACAAAACTTCCACAGCGAAAGTGTCAGCAGTGCAAATGCGGCAAGCCCTATGATATTGCCGACCTGCGTATTCGCAAGAGCCGGCATCATATCCGGCAGAAATCCTCCGATGACGTCGCCTACTGTCGTTTCTTTCCCTGCCGGAATCACTGCAAGAATTGCAAGGGCAATTCCTACAATGCCTTCTCCGGCAATCAGACCGGACGAATATAAGATTCCGTTCTCGACCACGTTCTTTTTCTCTTTCTCACCAAGGCTTTTTTTCTTATCAATAATCAGTTTTACAATACCGCCAACCATCATCGGCGTACTTAAATGAATCGGCAGATACAATCCAATGGCAACCGGAAGCACCGGAATTCCGAGTATTTCAATAATAATTGCAATAAATGCTCCGATACCTACCAGCGTCCAGGGCAGATTACCGCCCATAACGCCTTCTACAATCATCCGCATCAATGTAGCCTGAGGCGCCGGAAGCTGGGCCTCCCCATATCCCCACGCCATATCCAGAAGATACAGTACGCCGCCGATTGCAAGCGAAGATGCCAGAACGCCAATAATCTCGCCGATCTGCTGCCTTTTGGGCGTTGCTCCTAAAATATATCCTGTCTTTAAATCCTGTGAAGTATCTCCTGCAATTGCTGCGATAATACAGATAACACCGCCAATGGTGATTGCCGCAGTCATACCTGCCTGCCCAACCATTCCCGTTGCTTTTAATGCAAAAGAAGCAACAAGCAAAGTTGCGATCGTCATGCCGGAAACCGGATTGTTGCTGCTTCCTACCAGTCCTACCATACGGGAAGAAACTGTAGCAAAGAAGAAACCAAATATAACAACCAAAAGCGCTCCGAAGAAATTAATCGGAACCACCGGAACAATCCAAAGGGCCAGCGCCAGTACCAGGACACCGATTAAAATAACTTTCATATCCAAATCCTGATTGGTACGCTCACCTGTCGCTTCTCCTTTTCCAAAACCTTTCATTGCTTCTTTAAACGTTTTGATAATCAGAGGCAGTGATTTTACAAGGCTGAGCACGCCGCCGCAGGCTACCGCACCGGCACCGATATATCTGATATAGTTGGACCAGATCGCATTGGAACCGCCTTTGGCATATAATTCCGCTACCGTTACATCTGCCGGAAACATCACAATATTGGCGCCAAACAACGCAATTAAAGGCATCAGTACAAACCAGCCTAAAATACCGCCGCAGAACAGATAGGAGGAAATTTTCGGCCCGCAGATATATCCTACGCCAAGCAGCGCCGGAAGCACATCCATACCGACAGCGGAACCTTTATAAGCAGGAATTTCGTAATGTACCTCACTTGGAAATACTTTAAGCCCGTCTGTAATAAACTTATAAGCAGCAGAAATTCCAAGTCCTGCAAATACAATGGAAGCCTTGTCTCCGCCTTCCTCACCGGCCATCAGAACTTCCGCACAGGCCTGTCCTTCCGGATACGGAAGCGTTCCATGCTCCTGCACAATCAGCGCTTTTCGGAGCGGTACCATAAACAGGATTCCGAGTGCCCCGCCGATAAATGCAATTACTGCAATTTCAATTAAGGAAGGTGCACTTGTTCCCCAGTCGGCTGCCCACAAAAACAATGCCGGAAGTGTAAAAATTGCGCCTGCCGCCACCGACTCACCCGCAGAACCAATCGTCTGTACCATATTGTTCTCAAGGATAGAGTCTTTCTTTAAAATCTTACGGATAATACCCATGGAAATAACTGCCGCCGGAATCGACGCCGACACCGTCATTCCGACCCTGAGCCCCAGGTATGCGTTTGCCCCGCCGAATACAACTGCCAGAATAATTCCAAGAACAATCGAGGTTCCTGTAAATTCCGGCAAAGTTTTATTGGCGGGAACAAATGGTTTGAAATCTTTGTTCTCACTCATTGTTTTAAGCTCTCCTTCGTTTTTTGTTATTATTTTAACAATTTTTTAACAAGTTGTCCACTCTAATCCAATGAAATTCCTGCAATTTCCAATTGGTCAAACAATCGTTTTTTTGCATAACTCAGCCGGCTTTTAATCGTATTTTCTGAACATCCGCATTGCAGGGCGATTTCTGAAATTTTCATTTGCCGGATATAACGGAGAATGATACAGGTTCTTTGTTCTTCAGATAAACATTCCAGCATCTCTCCTGCGATCCGCAGCGTCTCTCTGCGGTCCATCTCCAATTCCGGTTCATTTGAAGCCGTTTCATCTGCAAGCCTAAGTTCCGTATTGCCTGTTCCGCTTTCTTCTTTCAAATCCAAAAAAAGAATGTGATTTTTCTTCCTGAGAAAATCTAATGCCGTATTATAGGAAATCTTTCCTGTCCATGAAGCAAAACTCCCGCTGCCGGTATAATGAAACGAAGATAATTTTTGAAATACTTTTACATAAGCGTCCTGCAAAATATCCATTGCATCCTGCTCTTGTTTTACCATTTTCATCACAAGATGATAATTCCTGTCGTAGGTTTCTTTATAGAGTCTGTCAAAAGCCTCAGCACTGCCTTCTTTCGCAGCTAAAAGCATTTCCTGTATCTTTTCCATTTTTCTCCTTTCTGCCAGAGCCGCCTCATTTATATAACGAATGACAGAGAAATCCTCCTGTTTCAATGATTCTGTCAATATTCAAAAGAAGTTCTGTTAAATCAACGCACCCAGACACCGGAAGAACCGGTTCGCCTTCTTTCGCGCTGATATTATGAAAATTCTGCTTTCCTTCCTTTGAGCGAATCGCAAAATGTCCCTGTGCTCTGCAGTCTGATACATCAGAAACAAACGTCTGTACGATAATGTCGTATCTGCATGATGCCTCATCTGCGGGGGCGATCCGCCGAACTGCATAATAACAGCCCTCATAGCAATCATTACGAATCCAGTGCTGACAATCCATCACCACATAATAATAATCTGCATCACCAATGCGTCGGATCATTTTCTCACAGGAAAAAGAATGCAGTAAATCACCTGCCAGACTCATAATTTCGCTGTATTCTACAAAAATCTCTTCAGACCTAAAATTTGAATATTCGATATGATTCTGTTTCAGATAAGAATGAATGGCTCCTGCCATCCTGCTGTACAGATGATTTTGTGCCATCTTCAATATTTTCTTTACTTCTTCCGACACAATTCTTCCTTTAAAAGTAATTGCATACAGCGTTTCATCGCTGCCAAACTCAAACCTATATGTATAGACTTTTTTTGATTCTATTTTTTTATCTGACATAAAATTATCTCCTGTCATCTTGTTTTTCATTTTGTCAACCAGCTGATATACTTATATAACGCAGTACAAATAAAAAAAGTTTTAAGATAGAATGAAAAAATAATAATTGTCTTACATATGTTTTTTTAATTATATCATCTTGTTTAATTTAGTCAACATAAAGGTATTATATTTTATGTATTGTGTTGATATAATTTCACAATATTGAAAGAAGGTGAGCAAACATGCTGAATGTTGAATTGTATTTGCAGGAAATGGGAAAAAGAATTATGGAACGCCGAAAAAAACTGGGACTGACACAGGAAGCCCTGGCAGAAAAGAGTGAACTGACCACCCAGTTTGTTTCTTATGCCGAATCGGGAAAAAGGGCGATGCGCCCGGAAAACCTAATGAAAATAGCTGCTGCTCTCGGTGTCAGCACAGACTATCTTTTGACAGGAAATATTATTGATAAGGACAAGCTGCTGCTGTCAGAAAAACTAGACAAACTCTCTGCATTCCAGGTACGAATTGTAGAAAATATTATTGATGAATGTATTGCCCTTTATGAGGAAAAACCATAGTTTGGCCACTCCACAGTCTCTCCCATACGTGAAAAACCCACTTCGTATCCGGATATTCCATCGCCCGAAGTGGGTTGTCTATGTCAGTCAGCCGCCTGCTGCAATTCAAATGTAATAACTGTTATTTTTTCCTCCGGATTGATTCCCTCTTCTTCCGGTTCTCCGGCTTCTTTTCGGGTCATGACACGGCTGTCCACTTTAATATCTGCCGATTGGGAAGTTTTATCCGCATAATTGACGGTACAGGTAATTACCGTATGATCAAGCATTTTCTGAATTCCGCTGTTGCACTCTTCCATCGTTTTATGCTCTCCCCAGAGAGCCTGTATAATATCTTCGCTGTCGGAGCATTCGTTGCAAATATTGAGCCAGGTGTATTCATCTGACTGCTTATCATAATTCAGCGTAAAAGATTTATACAAAAGCGTTTCAAACGGTCTGGATGGTTCGCCGCCTCTTTCTTCGTCATAATCTCCTCCAATGCTTCCTGTATTTAATTCACCGTCATAAAGCTGTCCGTCTGCAATGATGCTCTGCTCATTCTCAGGCTGCACAATCTGGAATGCACCGTTATTAACACTGTACGTAATACTCTCGATTTCATCGCCCTCGCAGGTAAGCTGCGGCAGACTGATACAGTAAGAAACGATACCGCTTTCTTCATCGCCGTTAAAAACCCATGAACCTGCCTTGTCATCGCCAATCACAACCGGAAGCGGTTTGCCTTCTTCTAACAGAACTGCCTGTTCTTCTTCTGATCCGGCTGCTTTTACCTGCAATGTGAAAATTTTGTCAATATCTTCAAGAGCGGTCAGTAATATATCTTCCGTTCCTGTTCCCGAAGGATCTGCATGCCCAAAATGCCCCAGCATGCCTCTGAGAGGGCCTGTCAAAGCGCCTGCTGCAACAATAACTGCCATACATGCCGCTGCTGCTGCCAGTCTCCCTGCAATTACGCGTCTGCCTCTCTGGTTCTTTCCTGTGTTCTGCTCCTTTTTAATCGTATCTTTCATCCTGTGACTCCTTTCTGTCTGAATGGTCAAAAAGGCGCTGTCTGCTTTTTTCTGTACAATCTCCGGTACCTCTACATCTTCGAAAAAAATGTCGTCTTTTATCATAAAATTTATACTCCTTCCCGAATTTCATAATAGTCCCTTGCCAGCTTTCGGCGCCCTCTGGAAAGGCGCGTCTGCACCGTACTCTTCGGAATCTTTAAAACTTCTGCAATTTCATCAATGCGATAGCCTTCGCTGTAAAATAACGTCATTATTACACGGTATTTTTCGTCCAAAGACGCCAGCGCCTCTTTCAGTTCCAGGTTATATTCATCATAGACTGCCGGCTCTTCATACTCTTCCAGCGTTCCCATACTGCCTGCATTTTTTCTGATTCTGTAACAGTTGTTAATCAGTATTCTGGTCATCCATGTTTTAAAATACCGCGGTGATTTCAATGCGCCGAGCTTTTCCCAGCAGACAAGTATCGTATCCTGAATTGCATCTGCCGCGTCTTCATCATTCAAAAGAATTGCCAGTGCAGTCCGGTACATATCTTTCAGATAAAGCTGCATCAATTCCGTAAAAGCATCCGGATCTTTCCGTTTTGCCTTTTTCACCAAGTTTTCAGTTTCTTTGCCCTGCATAAGGCATTCCTCCTATGCGCACAGATATTTTGGATTACTCCGGAGCTCCTTTGTTGTTCCTTACATATATTAGATATAATAACAAAGGAAAAAATCTCATTTATTTCAAATTTTTTAACAGTGATAAAACCTATTGCATTGTCAAAGAGAGCAGGATTGGCCGTTTTATAAATCCTGCTCTCTTATTATTTTTCAATCCCGCTCCATTCTCTTACTTCGTCTTTTTATTTATCCTTGTCCATGGTCCGTACTCTTTTTGTGTGTAGCCGTTTGCATCCTGATAATTTTCATATGCTCTGATTCTGATATAATATTTCTTTTTTGCCCTTAATCCGCTTACTGTGCATGATTTTTTTGCATCGGAAACAAATTTCGTTTTGGGCTGGAAAAAATATTTTGTTGTGTCCACCTCAATCTGATAGCCTGACACACCCGAAACTTTATTCCAGGAAATCTTTACTTTTCTCTTTCCCGCTTTTGCCTTTAAAGAATAAACTTTCGATACAAATGGCTTTTGCGGCTCTTTTATATCTAACTCTTCCGTCTCCGGCTCTTTTGTACCTGCTTCTTCTTTTTCCGGCTCCTTTGTATCTGCCTCCTCTTTTTCCGGCTCCTTTGTACCTGCCTCCTCTTTTTCCGGTTCCTTTATGCCTGCCTCCTCTTTTTCCGGTTCCTTTATGCCTGCCTCTTCTTTCTCCGGCTCTTTCATTCCTAATCCGTTTTCTTTAAAACGAACTCTTACAGAAGCTGCCGCTGCATCCTGTGTGTCTGACCAGTCAGAAGTTTTTGTATATTTATACTGAACAACTTTTACTCTGTCCTGATAAGTATTCATTTTATACCAGGCACGGCATCTGTTTCCGTGTGTACCGTATGCACCGTCACAGGATACACCGGATTTGCACCATACCTGTCCGCCGCCGTCAATCCAGTCGATAAAATAATATGGATGTCCGTTGTCTGTTCCAAGATACCTTGCCGTCACACTGGCAGACAATATCTCATCATAATGCACAAACTTTCCTGTCTGCTCATAATTCCCCTCATTTCCTGCATTTGGCCCGCAAAAATGATAGTAAACGGATCGAACAAGTACTCTTGCATCAGATGTCGGCAAATCCGATTCACTTGTATAGGTATTTCCAGAATTCTGCCATTCATCTTTTACGGTACCGGCGTTTACCCATCCGGATCCCGGAGAAGACTGCTGCACTTTTTCATAATAATTCTGATACTCAATGATGTAACGGTCTGCGGATATTCCATCGGGAACTGATGTGCTGTAATACCAGCCGTCTGTCTCCTGTTCCGGTGTGTCCACATAATTGTCTTTATAACTGTGTCCGCAGTCTGAACATATGTGATTTGTATAGCCCTTTTCTGTCAGTGTAGGAGCAACGGTCTGATTTATATAATGATGTCCTTTTGCATTGACAGATTCCGTATAAGATGCACCGCAGGAACATGTATATGTCTTTACTCCTGTCTGCGTACAGGTCGGCTGTTTTGTAACCGCTGAAGAATAACTGTGGGTATGTACGGCATTGCTTCCTTTATAAACATGCCCGCCGTTATGAATACTGTATCTGGACAATAACTGCTGTGTTACGGTTCCTCTGTCCGAAAAAGAATCATAACAATATAACATACCTGTCTGTTTTGACAGCGCATTGTCAAGAAGTACGAAATGACTTCCGCCTGTATTTGTTCCGCTCACATGCACGATTGTATAATATCCGGCATTGATATTGAACCAGAGCTGTGCGTCATCTGCGTTCCAGTAACCCAGATATTCCAGATTTCTGCCTCTGGAATTC
>CAOKHR010000050.1 GCA_948468325.1 uncultured Lachnospiraceae bacterium
AAACTTTTTTAACATTTTTCTATTTTACCTATTGACATTTCTTAGCTGGACTTTTCTTTTTGTATATTATATGTTTTTTAGTATAGCAAACTATGACATGATAGTCAAGAATTTGGCTTAACTGTTTTTAAGTATTTATTAACATGGTTATATTCCACTCTCACACCAGTTTATGCAGATATTTTATATCATCCTGCGTGCAGATGCCGCCTGAAAAATCACTCTTTAGGTATACCCTAAAGGGCATCCCAATATGACATACTCCTGCGGAGTTGTCTCAAAAGGTATACCCTAAAGGGCATCCCAATATGACATACTCCTGCGGAGTTGTCTCAAAAGGTATATTTTATTCAAAAATACGGCACACTAACAAAAACATAATGAAGGAGGTTTTTTATGGAAGATACCAGAAAATGCGCGGACTCTAATTGTCACAGACAGCATTCCGACATCCGCGGAAAAAATGAAAATCCACCGTCCCCCGATGCGCTCAGACAGCAAAGCTTATACAATAAATCCGACAAGCCCATACCGGATAACAGCCCTTTTTTTGAAGGGAGAAGCAATCCTCTAAGCAGCAAGGGAAATTAAAAAGCGCCTCTGGCGCTTTTTAATTTCCCTCTGCCGATTTCTTTATATGCAAAAGGGCTTTTTTTACCGGAGGAAGATTGATAATTATAATCGTAATTACTGCTTCCGTCCCCAGATATGATGCGTTGTACAAAAAAGAATAAACCGGCGCACTCATTCCATAATCTGCCGCATATGTACTAAAGAAAATCCATCCGGACAAAAAAGCAAAGAAACATCTACCAATGACACTGACAACATAACCTGTCGTCAAACCGTTTTTAAAATTCCGGAAGAACCCTGAAAATCCAAGTGCCCCAAATGCCAGCGGATAATCCACAATTACCTGTGGAATCGAAAAAATATACGGTTCAAGTACAAATTGGAGCAAACCATAAGCAATTCCTGCTGCAATACCTGTTACCGGTCCATACCAGTAACCAATCAGCACAATAAACAGCATACTAAGCAGTGTAACAGAACCTCCCATCGGCAGGGAAAAAGGCTTTATCATAGAAGTAACCACAGCCATTGCAATTGCAGTTGCTGCATATACTAACTGTTTTGCAGATATTTTTTTCATGAGATCCTCTTTTCAATTTCATCAATTACCGTTGAGATTGCCTGCAGTCTTGCATAATATTTGTTGTTCGACTGAATGATAAACCACGGTGCATTTTCCGTTGATGTCTTTGCAACCATCTCATCGACTGCTTCTTCGTATGCATCCCACTTTTCACGGTTTCTCCAGTCTTCCTCCGTAATTTTCCATTGCTTCTCCGGAGTATTCTGCCGTTCCGTAAAACGGGCAAGCTGTGTATCTTTATCAATATGAACCCAGAATTTGATTACAATCGCACCCCAGTCGGACAATTCCTTTTCAAATTCATTGATTTCATTGTATGCGCGCTTCCAGTCATTTTCCGAGCAAAAACCTTCAAGACGCTCTACCATCACCCTTCCGTACCAGGTACGGTCAAAAATTGCGATATGCCCGTCCTTGGGCAGCCTGTGATAAAAACGCCACAGGTAGTGCCTTGCTTTTTCATGCGGCTCAGGCGATGCAATCGGATGCACCTCAAAGCCCCTTGGGTCTAATGCACTGGTCAGACGTTTGATGTTGCCGCCTTTTCCGGCCGCATCCCATCCTTCGTATGCAATAATAATCGGTATCCGTTTCCGGTAAATTTTGTTATGAAGTTTTTTTAGTTTTTTCTGCAGTTCTTTTAAACGCTCTTCGTATTCTTCTTTTGTCATTTCCTGATTTAACGGCACCTGGGAGAGCTTCGGCATTTTCAGCAAAGGATAATCTTTATGCAGAATTTCAGGAAGGACTTTATAATTTTCGATTGCCTGATTAATCTGATTTGTCAGAAGATGCAGCACCTGCAGCAGCGCCTGACGTTTATCGACTGCATCCACAACGTTCCATGGAACGTAACCCGTATTTGTTGCCTCTAAAATCCTGTCATAAATTTTTTCGTATTTCTCACGCTTTTTGACCTGGAGCATATCTTTTTCCGTTACACGCCAGCGGGTATCTTTCTTTTCTTCTAATTTCTCCAGCCGCTGCTTCTGCTCCTCTTTGGGAATGTGTAAAAACAGTTTTACCACCAGATAACCGTTGTCTTTTAACTGCCTTTCAAAAATACGGATCTGCTTCATACGCTGTTCCAAATCCGTATCATCAATTCTCTCGTTTATGACGTCTTCAGCCGTTTCATCCAGCCAGCCGGAGTTTAAAAATACAAATTTTCCGGCTTCCGGTATTGTCTCCATATAACGCCACATAAAAGGCTTTCTGCGTTCTTCTTCATTCGGCATCCCCATATGAATAACATGAAAAAATCTTGGGTCCAGCTCTTTGATCAGATTTCCAATCAGAGTCCCTTTTCCTGCGGCTCCCCAGCCCTCAATCAGAACATATACCGGCAGCTTATGCTCCTTGATGATCTGCTGCTGCCTCACTAAAATTTCACGCTTTTCTTTCACCAGTGCACGAATCTCATCCTGCGGCATCTGGTATTTACGGATTTCATAATTTTTAAGCATGCTTACCTCCCCTTTTATTTCTGTTTTTATTTCATGGCTTCTCCAAGAAAATGATAATTGGCACCCGTACTGTCACTTTTTATATTTGTTAAAATGGCAGTCCCTTCATAACCTTCCAGCGAAAACAGCTCTGTCCCCTCTCCGGCGTCCTGATACCTCTCTCCGTTCCATATCAAAAGCACATACGTCTGCTCGAAAGAAACCGGAACCGCATTGCTTCTTACCTCTTCAATATTTGCCGTATTTTGACTGCCGGATACGATTAAATCCCTGTATCCCTGTGTCATATGGCTGCTGATATATACCGGCGCTCCTGCCCGATGAAAAGCCTGTCTGACAGAATTCACCGAAAGCTTATTCTGATCTGCTTCATCCAGCCAGAGAAGTACATTTTCGTCAATCCCCTCTGTCTGCTGTCCCATGACAAGCGCCAGTATTTCATTTTCTCCGTCACCGTTTAAATCTGTGTAATTATAGCAATAATGTACATCGGCATAATCTTTTTCTGCAATATCATAATATTCTGCAATTACTTTTTCTAACTGTGCATTGGCGTCTGTTTCTGAACGCTGCCCTTTAAAACCTGCCGGAATTTCTACTGCAGTACCAAGCTGAAGCTGACTGCTGTTTTCCGTATCCATAACAGCTTCTGTTCCTGTCTGGTCTTTCGGTAAATTTTCTTCCGTATCTGCCGTATCTGTATGATTCCCACAGCCCCCGGTAAAGGCTGCAAAAACAACTGACATACAGGCAATCAGAACCGCATTCTTCTTCATATCCAAATATCTCCTTCACAAATAGTCTTATTTCACTATTATGTTTCAGAGACAGCTCTTTTATTCAGTATACCACACATCTTCCCGCTTGTAACTATTCAATAGTGACGAAACATCCATAAAGTGCTATAATGCAACCATCTGGTATTTACAATTGCCAGAATCAGTGAATTTGAAAGCGAGGAAATTTACAAATGAACAGAAAAGATGTCCTGGAAATCAAACGCCGCATGAAAAAAGAATCCTGTACCTTTACGCGTATATGCGGCTGCTATGTAGACGGCGAGAGAAACCGCGTTGTAAAGTTAAATGAGACATTTTTGAATTTAGAAGAAGAAGAGTTTTACAAGTATCTGGAAATCGCAAAAAAATCTCTTTCCGGCACGGTCGGCAACAATCTCTTAGAACTTGCATTTCCGTCAGAAGAAGAGGCTCCCGGAGGAAAACAGCAATTCCTTACCGCTTTAAGAAGCAGCGCTCTGCAGAACGAAGATTTACTGGAACGCTTTTACGACCTTGTCATCGACAACTACGAATATGCCGGAAATTATCTGATTCTGATTTTCCATGATGCCTATGATGTCATCACCAAAACAAGCGACAACAGCAAACTGGATGAATCAGAAGAAGTCTATGAATATCTGCTCTGTGCCATCTGTCCCGTCAGCTTAAGCAAACCGGGCCTTGGCTATCTGGCAGGCGAAAACCGTATCGGGCCGAGAATCAGAGACTGGATTGTATGCCCTCCGGAAAGCGGCTTCATTTTTCCGGCATTTACAGACAGAAGCGCTGATATTCATTCCGTTATGACTTATCATAAAAACCCGAAAGAACCGCATACGGAGCTTATGGAAAATGTCCTGGGCTGTCCGGTAAAAAAGACTGCCGCGGAACAGAAACTGACATTTGAAGCCATCATAAAAAACGCCTGCGGAGGAGATGAAGATACTTCCAGGGAAGTATTCTGTGAAATCCAGCACGAGCTGTCTGATATGGCCTTAGAAAATGCAGACGAAGAAACGGAAGAAGAAACAGAACCTCTCTTTTTAACGGCGGATGCCATCGGAGAAGTTCTTGCGGAAACAGAAATACCGGAAACTGCAGCGGCTGTCATCGAATCATCTTACCGGGAAGAATTTAAAGACGAATCTCCCGTACTTGACCACCTGATTGATGCAAAAGCTGCCGAAGCAGGAAGCAGACAGCGGCAGGAAAAAGAACTGATACAAAAAGTCGGCATTTTAGAGCAGGAACTGAAAGACACCCGCATACTTGCCGGACTGCAGGAAGAATCCATGCCGGATGCTCCGAAAACTTATGACGTCATTCTGCGCGTCAAGCCGGAAAAAGCGGCGCAGATTAAATCCCAGATTATCGGCGGCCAAAAATGCCTTGTCATCCCTATGGACGAAAACGAACATGCCGCCATCAACGGCGTTAATACAACTGTCTGATTTTGCCGACAAAAAACGGCTGCTTTAAAACTGTTTCGTTTTAAGCAGCCGCCTCTTTCTGGTATTTTTTCTATAAACGATCTGTTAATCTAAAATCATCTGCACGCAGCCGTACATTCCTGCGTCATTGCCCAGCGTCGCCAATTCAAAATGAGCGTCCAGACAGGAGCTGAAAGATTTTGCATCGTAATATTTTTTCACCCGGTCCGTAATAATGCTTCCTGCTTTGGATACGCCGCCGCCGATGACAAACACTTCCGGATTCACTACACGGGCAACATTTGCAAGCGCTTCACCCAGAATCTTTGTCATATCGTCTACAATTTCATCCGCCAGAGCATCGCCTTTCTTTGCCGCGTCAAATATATCTTTTGCTGTCAGCGGGTTGATACCCCGAATCACTGATTCCTGTTCTGTTTTTTCCAATTTCTGTTTTGCCATGCGCACAATTCCTGTCGCGGATGCATACTGCTCCAGACAGCCTTTCTGCCCGCAGCCGCAGGCATCTGTTTCCCTGTCATTTACAATAATATGACCAATCTCACCGCCGGCGCCTTTATTGCCTGTTACAACTTTTCCGTCAACGATAACGCCTCCGCCGACACCTGTTCCCAGTGTAACTAAAACGACGTCCGTATGTCCTTTTCCGCCGCCCTGCCACATTTCGCCAAGTGCGGCCACATTGGCATCGTTGCCGACTTTTACCGTAAATCCGGTACGTTCTGACATATCTCTGGCTACATTAATCACATCCCATCCGAGATTGACACAGCGGACAACGACGCCTTCACTTGTTACAGGCCCCGGCACGCCGATTCCGATACCCTGAATGTCACCTTTTAAAATCTCTTTCTCCACCATCTTTGATGCGATAAAAGCAGCCACATCCGGCAGAATGTTCTCTCCGTTATTTTCTTTTCTTGTAGGGATTTCCCATTTTTCCACCAATACGCCCGTTGTTTCAAACAGGCCGATTTTGCATGTTGTGCCCCCGATGTCTACTCCAAATCCGTATTTTTTCATATGTTTCGTCTCCTTCTCCTGATTTTTGCCAGAGTGTGTTTAAAAAAATTACTTTCAAACACGTCCTGATTTAAGTATAGGAAAACCCCCTCTGGCTGTCAATCCATATTTTTAATCCTCACCCAGTGCATCCTGACGGATTTTCTGGTATAAATCCACCTCTACATACGGCAGGAAATCTGCGGGAATCAGTCCCCTGTGGCAGTTTTCCATAAACGAATGCCAGATTGCTCCCGGATAGGTAGAACCGGAAAGCCCCGGCAGTTCTTCCGGCATATCATATCCCACCCAAATGCTTGTCGTATAATAATGGGTATATCCTGCAAACCAGCCGTCTTTATTGTCATTTGTCGTTCCTGTTTTTCCTGCGGAAGGCATACCCGTAACGCCAAGCCCTTTTCCGGTTCCCTCCGTAATCGCAGTCACAAGCATATCTGTCACCATGCGGGCGGCTGTCGTCTTGTAAACCTTTTTTTCTTCCTGGCTGGTAGAAAGAATCTCATTGCCGTCTGCATCTGTTATTCCCACAATACACGTAGGTGTTCTATAGTCTCCGTCGTTTTCCAAAGCTGCATAAGCCGCCGTCATCTCCACCGGAGATACCCCGTTTGTCAGGCCGCCCAGTGATGATGTCAGGCGCTCGTCTTCCGGTGAAATTCTGCTAAAATTCATTGCTTTGAGGTAAGACAATCCTACCCGCGGCGTCAGTTCTTCGAAAAGCTGCCATGCAATCGTATTTTTTGATCTTGCCAGCGCGCTCCGGAGCGTCATTTCTCCGCTGTAGCTTTTATCTGCATTTGCCGGTCCGTCTTCAATGGGCTGATCCGTGACAATAGAATCCGGCGTATAATTTCTCTCCAATGCCGGTGTATAAACAATCAGCGGCTTGATGCTGCTTCCCGGCTGCCTGTAGCTCTGATATGCCCGATTCAGCGTATATCCGCTGAAATCCTGGCTTCTGCCGCCTACAATTGCCCGTACATATCCTGTTCCGTTATCAATGCAGACGCCTGCACTCTGAAGCTTATACACCCCTTCTTCATTTACATCCGTAAATCCGGCCAGATTTTCATCAATGGCCTGCTGCAGCATCTCCTGCAATTTTATATCCATCGAAGTATAGATTCTGTACCCCTCTGTATAGAGCTTTTTCTGGCACTGGGCATAAAGCTCATTATAGCTTTCATTGTATGCTTCTTTTTCTTCCTCATCTTTAAACTCCGTCCGGAATGCAAACCCCTCTCTTTCCATTAAAAGCCGGATTGCACAATAATACGTATAAGTCTCAACATAATTGTTTTTCGCATGTTCCGGGCGGTTTAAGGTAATCTGTTCCGCTTTTGCCATCAGGCAGGCGCTTTCCGCTATTTTTCCGTCTTCAAACATCTGATTTAGAATCCGGTCCCTTCTGCCAAGCGTATTTTCCATATTAACCAGCGGGTCATACAGCGTCGGATTGTTTGGAATCGCACATAAAAATGCAATCTGGGACAAATCCAGATCTTTGGCTTCTACATTAAAATAGCCAAAGCTCGCTGCCTGAATGCCGTAATAACCGTTGCCAAAATAAATATTATTCAGATAAAATTCCAGAATTTCGTTTTTGCTGTATTTTTTTTCAAGCGCCGTTGCAATAAAAATTTCTTCTACTTTACGCTGCCATGTCTTTTCCTGAGTCAGAAAAACTGTCCGCGCGAGCTGCTGCGTAATCGTGCTGCCTCCCTGCGTCACTTCACCGTTCTCAATAGCCGCTTTTACTGCCCGGAAAATTGCTTTATAGTCAATTCCGCCGTGCTGATAAAATTTTTTGTCTTCAATACTGACAATTGCCGCGCAGACATCTGCGGGAATCTGTTCAAAAGACAGATAATAAACGTCTTTTTCTCCTTTTAATGTAGAAATTGTATTTCCGTCTTTATCGTATACTACACTGGTCTGGGCAGCGCAGAATGTTTTCTCTGTAGACTGGCGCACAAACTGCTCCGCCTCCTTTTTCATGGCCTGCACCTGGGCAGCATATCCCCCATAATAATAGTATCCAAGCCCGGCTAAAACCAGAATCATCAGAAAAAACTGAAGCTTTGCAAAGAACCAGAACAGGCGGTACTTTTTCTTTTTTTTCTTTTTATGTTTCATAAGGCTCCTTACTCTGAATTCTCCTCTTCTGATTATTTTACACGTTTTAAACCGAAAACGCAACTTACTTCAAAACAGGGAACCGGAACACGAATGATTGTGTCCCGGTTCCCTGTTTTTTATTATTTAATTCTTATTATCACAGTTGCTTTCTTGTTAGTACCGTCTGTAGCGGCAGCAGTGATTTTTACTTTCTTTCCTTTTCCTGCCTGCTTTGCGGTTACAATGCCTTTTGCATTGACTGCCGCGTATTTCTCGTTAGATGTCATCCATTTCAGCGTTTTATTTGCTTTTGCTTTCTTGTTGGTAACATTAACCGCGGCTTTGAGTTTCAGCTTTTTCCCTGCCCGGATTGGCCCCGCTCCTTTCAGCTTAATGCTCTTTACCGCGCTCTTCATGATGGAAATTGTAATCTCCGCCTTCTGTCCGCTGCCGTCAAGGGCTTCTGCCGTAACTTTTACGGATTTCCCCGCACCCGCTTTCTTCATCGTCACCACGCCGTTTTGCGTAACGGAAGCATATTTCTCATTGCTGACGCTCCATTGTACGCGCCTGTCTTTTGCATTTGCCGGCGCCACATCCGCCGTCAGCGCAACCTTCTTTTTAGCGGCGATTTTTTTAGAGGGTGCATTGATGGTAATCTTCTCTACCATATTCTGATTTTCTTCTTTTTTCGTCAGCTGTGCATTCGTAAGCTGTTGCAAAAATACAGCTTTTGCTGCGGCCAGGGCATTTTTCACCTCATCCGCGTTCCTCGCCGCTGCAACCTTGTTCCGCGCCGTTTCAATGGCGTCTTTGATTGTTTTCTGTTCGGCAGCGCGGTAATCGCCAAGCTTTGCCTCAAGCGCATTCAGCTCATTAAATGCATCGCCCTGCGCCTGTTTTAACTCCCGGCCTTTTGTCTTAATCTCTTCGATTTTGTCTTTTGCCTTTGCAAGCTCTTCTTTTACTGCCGTTGCATCCTTTGCGTTCTCAATGGCCGCCTCTGCCTCACGCAGCGCCTCCTCAATTTCTGCCCTCTGGCTTTCGTCAAGTTCTTCGTCCTGCGTGATGCCGCCCTGGATTTGGCCAAGCTCCTGTTTTGCCTCCTCTTTCTTCCCGGCGGCTTTTTCTTTCAAGGCCTCTTCCATCCGTGCAATCACCGTATTTGCAGTTTCCAGATCGTCCTCTGCCAGTGCGGCGTCCAGTTCGCTCTTTATGGTCTGCAGAAGCTCTTCCAGTTCTTCCTTCTCCGCTTCGCCGTAATCTGCAAACTTGGATTCATACTCCTTTAGTTTTTCCGGAAATTCTTCCTTTGTAAGCTCCCTGGAAACAGCCACCAAGATCTCCGTTGTCTTGTCGTTAAAGGAAGCTGTCAATCTGGCGTTTCCCTCTTTTAATGCCTGTATTGTATTTCCGGAAATACTTACTGCATCCCCGCCGGAAGATATGCTCCACCTTGCTTTGACCGCAAATTCCAGCGACGGTGCGTGCGTCCAGGTCTCATTCGTTCTGACTGTGTTATAAACCTGCGGAAGCTGCAGGCTTTCTCCCTCTTTCATCTCCACGGTTCCTGTTTTTGCTTTCAGTTCCTGTGCACGGATGATATTTTTGGAAATTGTCACTTTTACTGCTGTTTTGCTGTTATTTGCCGGAGTTTCTTCGTCACTGACTACGCTGCCGCCGAACTCCTGCACCCAGTAATGGCATCCGTTATATATGACATGCGCAATTCCGACTGTCTGAAAATCTCCGCTTAGCATGTTTCTTCTATGTCCCTGTCCGATATAAGCCTCATCTTCTTCTTTCCATCCTGTAAATGCCTGTTCTTCCGAAACGCTTCCGGTACCTATCGCAATATTCTCGCCCTTTGCCATGTTGTCAAATGCGTCTGGATAAGCGTTGAAACAAGACGTCTCATCCGGTCTGGTATGGGAATAAGCCGCAACCAGATCAGCCGCCCTCTGCATAGCTACCTTTTCCAGCTCATAATCATAGACCAGTTCCCCAAGACCGGTGTGGAAAATTTTTTCGGTATCCGTACTGTTCCACTCCCAGGCGTCTTCTCCCGTCCGCAAACCATTGATTCTGGAAAGCATCTGCCGTGCCTCAGTCTGGCTGTATGTGACGTCAAACTCTGCTTCTATCGTTGTGCTGACCGGCCTTTTATCTTCCGGCAGCAGATGTATATAGCCGATGGATTCTAAGATCTCTGTAAGTTCTTCTGTATCCCGCCAGCCGGCAGTCACGTTTAAGATCTGGCCGTTACTGTCCCTGAATACATATAGCGGCGTCCCGAAAATCCCGTCCGAATAGTAATAAGAATATGACCTCATGTCAAGTTCCGCCTGTGAGTTTCCATTAGAAACTACCTTGGCATCATAACAATGCGTAATATCCGGCGTATTCAGCTGTCTGACATGATTTTGCACTTCTTCCTTACTCGCACCGCTGTTATCAATACTGAAAATGTCCGCCTTATCTGTCGGAAGATTCATCTGCTGAAGATACTTAAGCGCCTGGTCCGCAGCGCCGCATCTAATATCGGCAAACACTTCAATTGTCAGCTCATAGGACTTAGAATACATTCCCTGCGCCTTTCCGTCAATTGTTAAAAACGTCCTGCTGCGCAGCTCATTCTCCAGCGCCGGAGGAATCACCTTCGGGTCTTCTGTCCCGCCTCCCGGCACAATCTTTGCAAGGTCTGATTTTGCCTTATTTAACGCCGCAGAGACAGCATCCGCATTCTGCGCAGCCTCAATAGCGGTAATTCCCGCGGTAATAATGCTTTCGCGTTCCTGCTGCTGTTCTTCGGTATATTCATCGTTATCATTCCTGAAAGACTCAAGCTCTGCTTTGGCTGCGGCTTTTGCATCCTGCAGCGCGCTTTGTCCCTCCTGCTGCTTATTGGGGATTTTATCAAGTTCCTGTCTGGTTTCTCCGGCAATATCCGCAATCTCCTGTTCGCTTTTCCAACCCATAAGGCGTTCGAGCATCCCATCCAGTTCCGTTTGTACCTTTGCCCACTGCGCCGCACTGTAGTTTTCTTCGCTATAGAGCGCTTCCAGCCCGTCTCTGGCGTCTAATACCGCCTTAATATCCGCGTTGCTTGCCGGTTCCGTCATTGACCAGAAAGAAGCATACTCCGGATCAAGGCTTAAACGCAGAGCCGGAACAATACCATGCTCGTAAAGGCTGCCGTCCGAGCTGGTGCCAAAGCTGCCGTCCTCCAGTCCTCCTGCTGCAGCCATGGGTGTGTCCTGGGCCATGACAGCGGCCATTTCAATGACGCTTTCTGCCAGATGGGTGCTGTGTGATACAATGACGATTCCTACCATATCGGTGTGCCTCCTGTCTTATTTCAAAGCCCCGGCTACAACCTCCAGCATAAAAGAATAGGAAGTGGCTCCCGGGTCCTGGTGGCCCAGTCCACGTTCGCCTACGATGGTGTCATATCCCTCTTCCAGTTTCGTGATAAAGTCGTGCGCCTGGGCATGTTCTGCCGCGCGGATCACGGCTTCTTCTTCCGCTTCCGGATCAGCATAGGAGATATTGGAATCAATGGT
>CAOKHR010000051.1 GCA_948468325.1 uncultured Lachnospiraceae bacterium
AGTAATAGTTCTTTAGGCAGTATTTTGATTCCAAACAGCGTAACTTCTATTGGCAGCTATTTGTGTAACAGTAATACAGTCATCCAGTGTTATCCTGGCTCTTATGCGCAAAGATATGCAGCCGACAATAATTACCAGACGGCATTACTGCAGCCGGTAGTCAGTTCGGGATTTAGTTTTTCTGCTGCGACAGTTTATATGAATGTAGACGATGTAAAAAAACTCTCCTATGCCATAGCTCCGGCAAATACAACGGACGCAATCGTCTGGGAAAGTTCAAGTACCAGTATTGCAGCCGTAAACGGAGTCGGGGAAGTAACGGCAGAAGGATCCGGCAGCGCAACAATTATTGCGACGACCACAAGCGGAATCCGTGCATCCGTAAATGTTGTGGTAGCAAATAAACCGAATTCCATTTCCTTTAAAAATTCGAATGTCACAATTATGGTAGGGGAAAGCAAAACACAGGCGGCAGTTGTAAAAGATAACGCCGGAGTCAGAAATGATGTGACACCGGTTTACAGCAGTTCCAATTCAGGGATTGCATCCGTTTCTTCCGCGGGAACAGTTACCGGACTGAAAGAAGGTACGGTGACGATAACGGCAAAGACAAGCGGACTGTCCGCTTCCTATAAAGTAACAGTCGTATCTAACAAACCGACAGGCATTTCGTTTAAGAAATCAAAGAAAACCATAGTTGCCGGACATACGTCAAAACAAAAAGCTACAGTGGTAGGAGCCGCGGGAGAATTGAAGAATGCAAAACCCACCTATACAAGCTCAAATACAAAAATCGCAACGGTTAGCAGCACAGGCGCAGTAAAAGGCCGCAAATCGGGAACTGTTACAATCAGGGCTAAAATCGGAAATCTTACCGCTTCCTATAAGGTTGAAGTCGTAATGGCAAAAATATCGAAAAAAGGAAAAACGTTAAAGATTACGACAATTCCAAGGGCAAAAGTAAAAGTAAGCGCAAAGAAAAAAATCTTAGGCTCTTCTTCTAAGACAAAAAAGGCAAATAAAAAAGGAGTCGTTAAGATTAAGTTCCGGAACAAGATTAAAGGGGTTAAAGTAAAAGTTAAAATTTCCAAAAAAGGATATAAGAAAAAGACAATTACAAAGCAATATTAAAGTCAGGAAAACATGGAAAAGATCTGGAAATGAAAGAGAAATTCTTAAGGAGGAGACGTAGTGAAAAAGGAATGCAGTAAAATAGGAGCGCTGCTGCTGATTTTACTTGTCCTTATAGGTTCGATGCCGGTACAGACGCAGGCAGCAGCAAAAAAAGCAGCAGTTACGAAAGTTACATTAAATAAAAAGCAGTATGTTTTAAAAAAGGGAGAAAAAATAAAGCTGAAAGCGGCTGTTTCACCTGCAAAGGCCAAATCATCTGCAAAGCTGAAATGGACATCCAGCAACAAAAAGATTGCGTCTGTTACGCAGAAAGGCGTAGTCAGAGCCAGAGCGAAAAAAGGGACAGCAAAAATCACAGTTACGGCAGGAAAGAAAAAAGCATCCTGTAAAATTACAGTCGGTATCCCTGTGAAAAAGATTAAAGCTTCTGATTTCAATCTGTCTACAGGAGAAACAGCAAAAATAAAGGCTTCCGTTTTACCAAAAAAAGCATCGGTTCAGAAACTGACCTATAAAAGTAATGAGCCTGACATCGCAGAAGCAGACGCAAAGGGAAATGTGACGGCGAAAAAACAGGGAACGGCAAAAATTACAGTGACGGCAGCTGACAGGGGAAAAATAAAAAAGACGGTAACAGTGACCGTTACGGACAAGCCGACAGGTACATATAAAAATCCGGAGATAAAGATTGATAAATTTTCCACAGAGAAAAGCAATAACGTAACGGAAGAAAGCATTACAGTGAGCGGAACGGCAAGTGCATATTCGGCTGCAGTTACAAATATTTCCTATACGCTGGATTACGCGGCAGAGAACCAGCCGTCTGTCAGCGGGTCTGCATCCGGTATGGAAAGCTGGAAGATAGAAAATCTTCCGCTGCAGATCGGAACGAATATCCTGACCGTTACAGTGACAGATTCCAATCAGAATACCGCAGCACAAAAAATTACATTTAACAGGTTAAGTACGGAAATCCGTCTGGCGGAAAATGTCGTACTGTTTGATGAAGAAAAAAATGCTGAAATCGAAAATGACATTCTGGATTACCGGACAGACGATATGGGGACAGAAGATCCGTCAGACGATTTAGTACATATTCTTTTTCCGGAGAATTCGGTTCTTGTACAGTCGGTAAAAAACGGAAGCATCCAAAAAGGAGACGTTGTAATGCTTCAGCCTAGCGAAACGCTGTATTTAGGATTTAACGGTATAGTCGTTTCGTATGGTGATTCGGATGATGCGGAAAAATACCCTGCCGGTGATTATGAAATCATATCATTTCAGGCGGCGGGCTTTACGGATATTTTTGAGGGTGAGGGAAGTTTGTCTTATGAGATTGCGGATGTGGACAATCCTCTTGTTTTTGCTTACTTTCCGACAGATGTGGAAATCGCGGCGCTGGATTCTATGGGCAGTAAAGAAAAAGTGCTTTATGCTTCTGCAGGATACGGCGGTCAGTCAGGGAGCCAGCAGATTTCCGGAGCAGGATTCCAGAAAAGCGCAGTTTCCTATATGATGTCTGACGCGTTTCAGCTTATCGGAGGCATCAGTGATTCTGCCGGATTAAATCTTGGGATAACATTTAAGGATGCGGTTTTATACGATCAGGACGGCAATGGAGCAACCACCAATGACCAGTTTAAAATTGGAGGGAAAATAGCATATGAGAATTTTAAAGTGGACGCAGGAGTCGAATGGCACCCAACACCTTTTGATCTGCTTCCAAAACAGATCATTGCAAAATATGCTTACAATACGAATGTAGACATGCATGCAGACTGGTCAGGAAGCGCAGATTTGAACGATTTTGTGGAAAAAGCAAATAAAGCTTTGAACAATGATTTTGAAAATAACAAACAGTTTTGCGGAATGACAATTTCAGGTTTGGATTTGTCCGATTCCATTGTGCTTGGCATGTTCGGCCTGCAAATATCCCCGGCAGGAGTAACGACTGTGGTTGGGGTGAAAAATACGCAGTATAACAGTTTGTTTAACAAGTTAAGCGCTGTCGCGGTGATTATGCCGGTGCTGGATGTCACCGGTACAATCAGCGCAAAAGTAGGCATCACTTATCATTATTCCGCTTACCATGAAAACGGAATTAACATGCAGAAAAAAGGATTTATCGGTGCATATGGTTCTCTGGAAGATAATAAGGGACAGACAAGTATAGACCTGCCTTTTGACCGGAGTCTGGAAATTTATGATGTGTGCGCCAAATCAGCCAGGGAGAAAAATAAAGTTCCTGCCTGGGATATTACATTTGGCGGTGAAGGAACGGCAATGGAAGAAGTCGCGTTCGGAGCCGATCTGGGCGTGATGATCAGCGGCATTATGCCGGCTTCCGTGAAAGCACGGATTTATGAAAAAGCAGATACAAAAGCTTCCGGGAAAGTTATATTCGGGAATGGTCTGGATGACTCCGGAAATAAAGTAGGCGTTACTGCAGAAGGAAATATCAATGCGAATCTCCGTATAGGATTAGAAACGGGTGCGCATTTTAAACTTGCAGTAAAATCAGATTTTATCAATCCTGATATAACAAAGAGCAGGGACTGGAATTATGATTTCTGCCAGCTGACAATAGCATCCGTTGCAGGTACCGTAGTGAAAGCAGATGATGATACAGATGATACAAATAACGAAGCTCTGGAGGGAGTGAAAGTATGTTTGACACCCAAAAGTGAAGCGGGCAACGGATTTGTAAGCGGCGGAGGTGGAGGCGGCGGAGGCGGTGCTGCCGGAGGCCGAAGTGTCAAGTCAGCTATAGTATATACGGATGAAGAGGGAAAATTTCTGATTCCGGGTGTTATAGATGGGGAGTATGAGCTTGAATTTTCAAAAGATGGATATGAAACTTATAAAGAAGAAATTACCATGGAAGGAGAAAATTGGGAGTCTGAAATTAGCATGGAGCCGGAAGGATTCCGTAATACTTTGCGAAAATTGATCAAAGAAGAGGGGGTATTTCAGGAAAGTCAGAGGGGAATAATGCATAAATGGGATGATGACTGGTTTGATGCAGCCGGAATTATCAGTGCAAAAATTTTAGATTTTGATTCCGATGGAGCGGATGAGATGCTGGTATGTTATACAAATACGAAGTTTGATTATGAAATTTATATGGATATGTATGAACTTGTCAAGGGGAAAGTTGTTTTAGCAGACAGTATATCATTTTCTGCTTATCGTAAGGCATATGGAACAAAGATGTCGACATTAAAGGATACAGAGGCATTCCGCAGTGTAAATGCAGTGCGGGCAGGCGGAACATATTATCTCATGTGTGAAGAAGATGATGAATGGAGAGCTTTCGGAGATGAAATGGCTCAAAATTACTGGCTTTTGCATTATCAAAATGACAAATTCCAGTATGCAGGCTCTTTGACAGGTGTTCCGGGTGTATTTTTCGGATTTACAGGTTATGAATTTGAAAATGGAAAATTAAAGAGCGCAAGATTATATTATGGCGATGAGTATGGGGAAGAGAATGGACAAACACCTTTGTATGACGAGTTTTCAATTGCAGCAGCAGAATTTTTTAAAAAGTTTGGAGTTTTTTTGACAGATGATGTGGATCTGATTCGTGATGTTGCGTTAGGCTCTATATTGGCAGAGAAGAATGAGGTGTCTGTTATATTCGAGTTTACAAATAAATTGATGAATGAGGAAAATGAAATTTATGAATTTTTGGCGACATTAAAAAGAGATACATTGTTAGAGGAAGTACAGAAAGAGAAGGTATATCAGTGAAAAAAATAATTAAAAAAATTGAATGGTTCGTGTTGATATTTGCATTTATATGTTGCTGTTCTTTTATTTTAGAAAGTTCTAATGTGTATGCAGCATCGGTAAAAGCAACAAGGAAACGGGCCTGTAGTACGTATATAACATGGATTTCCAAAAATGTTTCAAAATTTAACGGAAATGGAGATGCCAGTGTCAGAGATGAAGAAATAAAGACAAAAGCAAACGGTTTTATGCTGGCGGATCTGGATAAAAATGGCGTTCCGGAATTAATTATCTGTCATCCAATGGGATGGAGATGGGATGATATATACATATATACTTATTCATCCAAGAAAATGATCCAGGTGAAGGATGAATATGGGAAATTGCTTCCTGTCAGTGCAAATAATTCGGCGAATGGAGGTCAGGAGATTTACACATGTAAGAATAATCATTTGCATGTGGTTGGATTTGGCGGCTGGTGGAGTTATGAAAAAATTTATACTGTAAAGAATGGAAAAATGAAGCTGGTTGCAAAAACACAGGAAGACCGTAGGATGAGCAGTGTTGTATCTTATGAGAAAAATGGGAAAAGTGTAGGTGAGATGGAATATAAGACATTTGTGAAGAAATGCAAGGCGGAAAATTATAAAAAAGAGAACACTTTAAGAGCAATACAAAGAAAAACAGAAAAGAATTTATAAAATAAGGGGAATGAGAGATGTTAAAAAAATGGATACAGCCTGCTGGTTTGGCAGCAATGATATTATTTATGGTAGTTTTTATTGGAATGTCGGAGCAGAATATTCTGGCAGCGGAAGCTTCCGTAAGCGGCAAATTGAAAAATGACGGGACACAAATCAGTGTGGGCGGATATTATTACACGGAAAGTTATTCGCAGGGACTTTACATTTCAACAGCAGCAGGAGAAAGAGGAAAGCTAGTTTTGCCAGGTAAAACATCCGGTATGTCGTTTAATTCAGATGTTTATATTACAGGCAGGTATCTTTACTATTCGTACAGTAAAGGCAGCAGCCATAAAATTTACAGGATGAATTTGAATGGAACAGGAAAAAAACTAATCATTTCTTTTAGCAATAAAAGGAGTTATGGGGGCAGCATAGACTTTGTTTATAAAAATGAATACCTGTTGTATTCCTGTACAGGGGATGGTTCGGATGCATATAATTATTCAATTAGTCTTAAGAAAAAGAAAGCAAAATACTTAAAAGGATACAATGCAGATTTTAAGGCATCTGGAATGCAGAGCGGTATAACGGATAAATATCATTATAAAAATTATTATGTGGCTGGTGTTTGGTCGGGAGATGCCTGGTACGGTTCCGTATGGGTTTATAATGCAAAGAAACAGACATTTAAACGTATCAGCAAAAAAGCCTGGGATATTGCATTGGCAGGGAAATATGTGTATTACATTGAAAACAGCGGCAGTACTTCCTGCAAATTAATACGCTGTACAGTCAATGGGAAGTCAAAGAAAACCCTGTGCAGCATCCAGGGGCAAAATATTCGTTTTTATGAGGTGTCAGACAGTAATTGCATTTACTGGAAATCAGGCTCTTATTATAAATATGATTTCTCTGCAAAAACGACAACAAAAGTGAATTTGTAAAAAATATGAAAATGGTAAAGGAGAGAGTAATTCTATGAAAAGAATATTGAAAAAAACAGTTTTATTATTATTGGCGGGAACAATGCTTTTTGGTGCAGCATTTATGGAAAACAGTGTGCCTGTGCAGGCAGGAGGAGCAAAAGCGAAACTGGCAATCAAAGCATATCAGAAATTCCTGGGACAGAGTCAGATTGAATGGTCAGGTAAGAAATATCTTTCCAGTGATTTTCAGTTTATTCTGGAAGATGTAAATTCAGATGGGGTGCCGGAATTGCTCTTACATAATCGTGGGAAAAATGTTTTTCATTATCAAGGCTACCAGGCGGTATATTATTATTCCAATAAAAAAATAGAGCATGCCGTTACCGGTGATAAGATTGTCAGCTATTATCCAAAAAAAGGAGTAGTTATTAGTGAACATGGTGGAATGGGAAGTTATCGTTGTTATTGGAAAATACCTAAAAATGAGAAAAAGTCCGTGAGCCGGATAGGTGATATTTTGTTATTGTATCCTAATAAAAAATTAGGAGAAAAGACAATATATGTATGGTACAACGGGGACAAGCAGACTGAAGTATCAAAATCTACATTTAACAGCCTTTTGAAAAAAGCTGTGGGAAGTAAAAAAGTAAAGATTAAGTCCAGTCAATGGAAGGATAATACAGCAGCAAATCGTAAAAAGATGTCTAAGTGGAAAAAATAAAAAAGAAAAATTTTGCATTGGTCATCAATGTTTATATGGAAAGTGACAGGAGAGAAAGAAATGGGAATTTTTATTGCGGCATGGTTTTGGCCGGTTATTACGATAGCAACAATGATGAAGGATGGAACCACCATGGAAGAAATGGCGTCCAGTTTGTTTGAGACAGGTTTCATGGGGTGTCTGATAGTCATGATTTATATGACGGTAAGCATTTTTTCTGATGGAGATTCATGGGAAGAATTATTTTATCCTGACAGTGGTTGGGGACATTTAGCCCGTATTGGATGTGTTGTAGATGTGATATGTCTTTTTGCCGGAGTCCATATATCATATCATGGTGTTATACAAAGTTGGGTAAAAGATAATGGATTGCAGTTAAATTTATCATATATATTGATAATTCTTTTTGTTGTTTTTTTGAATTGGAAGGCAAACAGAGTGCGTAAAAAAGAAAAGATTGGCACTGATACGTCAGAGGAAGCATTTCTTCCTTTTATAGAAGATGAGAAGTCTTTTGTTGCTTTCCTTTTATTTGTGCCTACACTGGTACTTTATGTTTTTAACGGAATGCCGGACGGAGGCCGTTATAATATGCTTGCTCCGATTCCGTTAGCAGAATGGCAGTGGGCAAATAAGCTTTCACTTGCGGCGTTGATTCTTACACTGGTAAAGTATGTTATTATACAGGGATTTTTAAAGAAACAGTATGCAAATATATGGAAGAATTTTGCTTTGTTTGCAAATATTGGAGTTGTAGCGTTTTTGGTTGTTCTAATGCAGAGAGGTTTACACATCGTTCTTGATGGCGGTTTTAGTCTGGCAATTTTTTTAATTGTGTCAACAGGAATTGAAACACTTTTTCAATTATATTCTTATTTATTTATTTTATATTGTGTGATTGATTTCTTTGCACCCGGAACAATCAGGGAAATACGAATTGCAGCAGAAATAAGAGAAATGGAGAATTTTAGAAAGAATGGCATGAAAAAAATGGCCAGGGAGGAATACGAGAAAGAATTAGATGAAAAAGAGAGGAAATTGAATGAAAGATTAGGCCTCGGCCCTTATACGAATGAGGAAATTCATATGAGAAGAACAGGAGAAAGTATTGCAGAGTATAATGAATATGCCATGAACAGTTTTCTGCGTGAACAGAAGTTAGAGAAATACGACAAAAAAAATTTGTAAAAATTTTAAAATGATAAAGGAGAAAATAATTTTATGAAAAAAATTATTCGAAAAACAGTTTTGTTATTGTTGGCGGGAACAATGCTTTTTGGTGCAGCATTTATGCAAAACAGTATGCCTGTGCAGGCAGGAGGAGCAAAAGCGAAACTGGCAGTCAAAGCATATCAGAAATTTCTGGGACAGAGTCAGATTGAATGGTCAGGTATAAAATATTCTTCCAGTGATTTTCAGTTTATTCTGGCAGATGTAAATTCAGATGGGATGCCGGAATTACTTTTACATAATCAAAATCAAACGGTCAGTCATTATCAGGGCTATCAGGCGGTATATTATTATTCCAATAAAAAGGTTGTACAAGTTTCGGTAGAAGATTCAATTGTTGAATATTATCCCAAGGGAGGGATAGTTACTTTTCAGCATTTTGGAATGGGAGGCAGCTATTTTTATTATAAAGTACCTAAAAATGGAAAGAAATCTGTAAGCCGGGTGGGTGATGTCTGGTTGTTGTATCCTAATAAAAAATTAGGAGAAAAGACGAAATATGTATGGTATAACGGGGAAAAGAAAACTGAGGTATCGAAATCTAAATTTAACAGCCTTTTGAAAAAAGCTTCGGGAAGTAAAAACGTAAGGATCCAGTCCAGTCAATGGAAAGATAATACAGCAGCAAATCGTAAAAAGATGTCTAAGTGGAAAAAATAAAAGTGGGTACTTTTTGATAAATTTATATTGAGGCTTCATAAATTTCTGCTTTAGTCATTTATGGCACTTGGAAAGCAGCTATACTAGGGAGAAAGAAAATGAATGAAAATGAATTCAAAAAGAAATGTGAAGATTTATTGGCTTTGGAGCAGTACATAGTCAGTCTGCAGGGATATAAGAAGAAAGAAAAACTACGTTTTGGCAAGATGCTAAAAAATGCATGGCGTTCTTTGGTAGCGCTGATTTTTATTCTGATCGTAGTAGGTATTCTTAAGTATTTAGAAATTCAGCTGAAAAAAATGGGTGGTTATGTAGATCTGTTTCTTTTTTGCGTAGTTATTTTTAAGTTTACAGGGTATGCTTCGTTAATTTTTCCACTTCTGGGTTTCAATGAAAATGAGGGTGTGATAAAATTTTTACGGCAGACACTGACTCTGGCTTTTCAAAACAAAAAGAGAGAAGAAGCAAACAGAGAGCATGAGACAGAGGTAAAACTGGCACAGGAGTCATGGGAAATACTTCAGAAAGAGCTACTAAGTTATTCGCATTCTAATGCAAAACCTGAAGAGTCTGGAAAAAAAATTACAGGACAGAAATTTTTCTTTGATATACCCTTTCACCCTGAGCAGAGAGAGGATATGTTAATGAGTAAAATATATGGAGTCACGCATTGGTATTCGAAACTCCTCAATGAAGAGCTTGCTACAGAAGTGCTGGCAGGACTTTATGGAAGCATAAAAGCAAAAAAGGATGAAAATGGAAATTTACGGTTAGATGGTATTTCGCAGGGATGTGAAGTAACCAATGAAAAAATAGATGAGATTTTTTCAGATGATTATATGGTGCTTTATGCGGATATGGATGGGGAAGAACCGGTAAGAGCAGAACAATATCAGATATATAAAATTTGTGAAATTGTTGTCAGAAGGCTGAAAGAGACAACAAGGTATCGGACAATAGAGAGTTATGATGCAGAGAAAGCCACGGACAAATTTAACAGTGATGTGGATATGCTGTTAAACGCTAATGTTATTGATATAACAGAAGCTAATGTGATAAGGGAAAAAGGAGAGAAAAGGATTCAAAATATGTCGAAGCCAATTACAACAAGTTCGCATTCTACGTGCAGTATTATAGGCGAAGAACTGTTGATATTGGAGAAAGGCTATGTGCTTTTTTCCGGGGATCGTCTGGCTGCAGTTTGCGTGCCAAAAGGGAAAGCAGTGGAATGGCATATTGCCTATAAACTGGATAGGGAACTTCATGTTGATGTGGTGAAATGGGATACAAAGAAGATTCCGGAAGATGCGCGGTTTCATGGTAAAATTATGTTCATGGAATCGCGGCAGGTGCATCCGAATCCATACAGCACAGCACAGTATGTGGTGAACTATCTGGGGAATTATTTGAAGTCTTTTGACGGTTTGGAGGAGTTTCCTGATGATATGGGAAATAAATCCGAGTGGAATGTATGGCGTTATTTTATGCAGCAGCGTTTTAAAAAAGATTCTGTAAAGAGGTGGGGGAGGAAGGAATGTGAGGAGCTAGTAGGAAAGCCAAAGGAAGAGTCTCTTTCAAAGGAATACAGAAGAAAAACGGCGCTTAACGCAGTTCTGGATGTACTTGTGTTTTTGTTTTTGGCTTGGGGAATTGCATCCGTAACGGATATTTTACCGGAAAAGTTCCGGTTTGGTCCGGTAGAAAAAGCGTGGAAAAGTATAATGGATGATGAGTGGAAATTTGCGCAAAAAGCCAAAGGCCTGAAATTTGATGCGGGTTGTTACCAGAGGGTGATCAATGATAAAACCAACGCAAATATTGCGTCGTCAGATGAACGACGCAGCGCTGCTGTGGCGGGAGATAAACTATGGGTTAATGACTGGACGGGGATAAGCTGGTATGGTAAGGATAACATGAAAGGACATCTGGTGGGCGATAATTATTATTGCGGGGAGCGTGCGGCACCAATGCTCAATGACGGAGAGTTTGGCTATGCGTCTTTTTTGACCGAAAAGGGAGAAAGTTATGCAGTTGTGTTTGATCGGGAAGAAATTGAAAAAGGATACCGCGAAACAATTGCACAAGGATGGGCGGAGGATTATAAAGAAAATAATAGTTTTACTTTTTCATCAGTCAGCGGACAGCTTTATTCCATATTGAAAAAGCAAGAAACGGAAGCTTTAAATCCAAAGGAAATGGCAGGACTGCTTTATTTTTCTTCGAAAGGAACCGTACTGGATTATCAGGCTGGAACGGCTATTTTTGCGGATGACATGACAGATTTGGGAACGGTGCATATTTATAGACAGAATGAGGACGGGCAGGAAGAACTGTTTTCCTATCTGGATGATTATGAGGGAAGCGGAGCAGGACGTTTTGTAGTGGAAGATATGATTGTTTATGCAGAAAAGTTGTCAGTGAGTTACTATAGACCG
>CAOKHR010000052.1 GCA_948468325.1 uncultured Lachnospiraceae bacterium
TGCCAGACTAAAGACGAACTGGCTCAATCCAATCATGCGCTTTGCCAGACTAAAGACGAACTGACCCAATCCAATCATGCGCTCTGCCAGACTAAAGATGAACTGGTACAGAAAGATAAAGAAATCGCCGCCTTAAAAAGCCAACTGAAAAAATTGCAAACAATCCAATAAAAGCAGGCTTAAAGACCCCAGACGTTTCTGAATTCCAGAAACATTTGGGGTCAAAAAAATATTCCATTTACTTTAAATCCATCCTTATTCCGTCTTTTCTTTCATAATTCTGTAAATGACTTTCGGCGGTATATTAAGTCAATATCCGTCAAATATAAAACTGCAGTTCTGCCCGCTGACTGTCCAGAGGAGGCTGTATTTTTACATTCTCAAATATCATGTGTTTTTCTTCTCTGACTTTCTTCTCATACCTAAAGCTGATTCCTTGCTGTCTGTCCTAAAGGGAAGATTCTCTCTCCCTATTCCCCTGCTAAATTCGTTATTTATACTGACACAGATTCAATTGTACCCATTATGATAAGTCAGTTACATAAAATAAAATCCGAAAAACACTTGACATATTAGTAACTTGTTGCTATACTAATTTAGTAACAAGTTGCGCATATAAGGAGGAGCTATGAATTTAAATGATTTAACGGAAAAACATTTCCAAACCAATGAAAACCGGCAAAAAGCTATTTTCAGTACCATCTTTATTGCCGGAAATAAATTGCAGACGCTTTTTGACAACCATATTCCACAGGTATCTCTCAAACAATTTATGCTCCTGTCCATTGTCAAAAACTCCAGTGAACCTCTTACATTTACTCAATTAGGAAATCTGCTGGGCTGTTCCCGTCAGAATATAAAAAAATTAGCCGATGTTCTCATGAAAAAAGGCTTTATTACCATCCGGCAGAGCCCTCTTGATCCAAGAGCCATGTGTATTTGCCCTACAGAAAAAGTAAATGATTATTTTCAAAAAGAATTTCTGCAATACCAGCAAGAATTAAATTATCTTTTTGATGTTTACACAGAAGAAGAAATCCGTACACTGTTTACACTACTGACAAAACTGTATGAGGGAATTGAGAATCTGGAAAGAAAAACCAGCAGAGAGGTATCAGAATATGAATAAAGGACTGGTATTATACAAATCAAAATACGGCGCAGTTAAAAAATATACTGCTATGTTAAAATCTGAGCTTCCCTGTGATATATGCGAAATCGGAAAAGATAAACTGCCGGATTTTAATCCGTATGACTGGATTGTCTTTGCCGGAGGAATTTATGCAGGCGGAATTTCGGGATTGCATATATTAAAGAAAAATTTTAAGCATCTGGCCAGCCAGAAATTAGTCGTTTTCTGCGTAGGTGCTTCTCCTTATGATGAGAAATCTTTTGCTGAATTAAAAGCACATAACTTCTGCGGAGATTTAAAAAATATACCTGTTTTTTATGGCAGAGGTATGTGGGACGAGAGCAAAATGAGCTGGAAAGACCGTGCTTTATGCAAAATGCTGCAAAAAGCCGTTGCCAAAAAAGACCCATCTTCCTGTGAACCCTGGATGAAAGCGCTATTATGTTCCGCCGGAACGGCATGTGACTGGACAGACCGAAGCTATCTCATTCCTTTGCTTTCCTATCTTAAAGCATAATCTTGCAATCCGCACGGCAGATTTTCGATGACGCAGCAGTTGATGCGGCCAGAAAATCTACCGCGGCAGATGAAATTTCAAGCAGGCAGTCCACATCATCGAATCTGTGACAAAATATTAGGATCTTTAATCTTATTATCCTCTGCAAACAAAAGAATCTTCGACATAATCTCCGCCGTTTTCGGATCATCGTCTACAAACGGCAGGAAAATGCGTCCCCTGTGCTGGGAATGCACCGGCACTACAAATAACATGGCATTTCCAATCTGATGCACGATGCCGCTTCCAAGATGCACGGTATACTGCCCCAGCGTTCCGTCAATTATCGCATGATTTCCTTCCAGACGCACATTTTTTGTCTGAAACAGAGAAAGATTACATGCAACGACTGCCTTTCGCATTTCAATCGTAGAATGGCTTGTTTCCGGATCCACACCGCCTGCATGGGCAACGCTGACAGCCAGATCCACATCCCGCATAACCTCACTGTATATCACATCCGGAATTTCTTTTATCTTAAGCGGCCTGCCGGTTTTCCGGTCCAGAAATACCACCCATTCCAGTGTTGGTGCCTCTGCATCGCTTGGAGAAAACCAGTCTGCCATGGCATAGATGCGGGCAACGATATTTTCCTTATAATAAATTTTCTGCAGACCGTCGTCATAATCTGCCACCCAGCGGCGGCTCCTTAACGCTCCCACTGTTTTCTGCGGCTGAATCTGGTTGCCGGAAAACAGCATAGATTCCTCTTTTTCCAACTCTTCGTCAAGCTTTACATAAAGCTCCCGAAATACCTGTTTAAACGGCTGCTTTATCTGTTTTTCAAACAACAGCTTCTGATAATCGTGCCAACGTCCGCTTTCATATAAATCAAAGGGATGTGCAATCAAAATCAAATCTTCTGGTTTTACCGGCGTAACCGTGCCGTCCGCATCCGCAATTCCCTCTTTGGTCAAAAAGCCAAGTGCTTTATTTTCCTCTGCTGCCGTCTTTACAAGCAGCGTTTCGGTAACCGGCCGGGCCACGGGATTTTGATACAGATCTAAAAACTCCCATACTTCAAAGGGCGTTCGATCCTCCATGGCCTGTTCCATCATCTGTTTTGTTCTTATATACTGCTCTTTTAATTGTTTGCTGACTTTCTGAAATTTTTGTACCGTTTCATTTTTCTTGTATTTTGCAGGAACGGATTTTAAAACTTTTCCGTCTTTCCGGCATTTTAACGCACTCTTTCCGTTTTCATCCACAGATACCATAAGCTCAATTTCTTCTACCGGCTGCCAGTCAAAATAAGTTTTCGACTGCTCTAACAGCTTTCCTTCCAGACGAAGAATCAGCCTCGTTACATCAGAAAATCCTGCATTTACACTCAAATTGCGGAGAGCAATTTCTACTGCCCGTCCTTCGCTGGCTCTCCGCTGCGCGCCGAACTGCCTGCTCTCTTTTTTGTATTTCTGAATAAACTGATAACGGTCTAAAAGCTCTGCTTCCCGCTTTGCTTTTCCTGCCGGAAGGGGCAGCAGTCCCATGCTCATGAGAAGATCTTTGTTGCGCTTTGCGTCAATTTCTTCTTTTAATACTTCTTTTTCCACTCTGCCAAGCGCGGCGTCTGCATATTTTCTTGCCCTTCCATGTGCCGTTCCGGTAGAAGAATATTTCGCGGCATCATAGAGCAGCCTGAAATTTTTTTCTCCCACATTTTCATAAGCTTCAAAAAACCAGTGAATGTCAAATGCCCCGTCTTTTAACTCCTCCGGCGAAAGAGGCGTATATTTTGCAATCGCAGAAGTCACCTGCTCGTCAAACTGCTCACTGGTATGCGCCATAAAATAATAACAGGCGCTGGCAAATCCGGGCAGTGCTAAATATTCTTCTATCATCGGAATCCACTGCTGGGCATACATGGCAAGCTCCACCAGGCGTTTTTTTGTAATATCCGTCCCCTTAAGCGCCTTTTTTAAATCTTGTGCGGTCTCTTTTGGTTTTAGCATGCAGACTTTTAACAGATGGCTTAAAACCGATTTTCTGTCCGTACCGGAGGCATAATAGCTGTATCCGCGCTGCAGGGGTTCTTTTCCAAGAGCCGTTAAAATCTGTATCATATACTCAATACCGTAAACTACCCAAATCTTATGTATTGCCTGGGAAAATGGCGTCGGCTGCTCGCCCCTCTTTAACTCCACATTTAAAACAAGGGGAACCAACTCCTCATACAGCTCATGGGCAAATCTCATTTCCGGCATTTCCCTCATATCGTCAAAACGATATTTTCCGTCCACAGGTTTGACTGCATTCCAGCCGAAAAAGCTGTTCAATGCATATATTCTGGCATTCCTTGAAGAAACTGCACCTTTTTGTTCCACAATGCTGACAGGCTCCAGCAGACTTTCCAAATCTGAAAATGTAAATACCGCCTTGTAAAACAAATCTTTCCCCCAGATTCCTTTTCTATAACACGCAGCATACTGAAATAGATCCAGATAACTGCTTCTGCAGCTCATAAAAGAATAATAGTGGGCAATTTCCCTCTCTTCTTGCTGCAGATAATGCTGCTGCAGCTTAAATTTTAATGCAAAAGCGCTTCCCCAGTTTTTTTCTCCCCCAAGGAAAAGCCACCCGAGCATATCGTCAAAAACCGGCAGCTCTGCCGTCCGTTTCGTATAGGTAACGGTTTCTCCGTTCCAGCGTTTTTCGGAAACAGGAAATAAATCATTAGAAGTATCCAGCACCGATACATATTTTGCCACGCCGCACAGAGCAAACCGGGCTTTCAAATCGTCGGGCACATATTGGCGATGCAGGGCAGAAATCACCGTCTCCGCCTGATTTACATAGGTAAGATCTGTCAGCAGATTCTGGAAAGGCGGTTTTTTTAACATACCTTTGCCAAAAACTTTTTGATACAGTTTTTTATTATATGTATAAAATTCTCTCTGTCGGCAGCATTTCTGATAAAGCCGCACCTCAAGAAGAAGCTCCGGATCTCCTATTTCATTTTTATAAAATTCTTCCCATAGCTCGCGGAAAGGATAAGCATCTAAAGGTTCGGCATCCGGATCTTTCGAAATATAACGGCATTCTTCCAGCCGGTTTCCTAAAATCTCATCTCTGTCCAGAGTCGTTTTATAAGCCAGCGCAGCATTTTCCCCAATCAGCGCGTCCAATTTCCTGCATACACGGATGCACGCATCTTCTCCGCAGACAAATAGCCGCTCTGCCTGTCCGGCATCTGCTTCAATGGGCGGCAGAACCCAGTCTTTCTCCACATCATACAATCCATAGCCCGGCGTATTTAAAATATCCTGTGCCATGCTTTCTTTTCCCAAAAGCTCTTCCAGCAGCACCTGCTCTTTGCCGGTGGGCTCTGTCAGTGTATGAAGATGAGGAATTACATTTTTGAAATATTGTTCGTCCTCTTTTTTCAAATACAAAGCAAGGTCAAGGGCACCCATATGACATTCTTCCGATTTTGTAAGAAGCAGTCTTCCGATACATGCCGCCATGCTTTCTTTGCTCTGCTTCTGCAAAAGGGAAAGCACACCTTTACGTCCTTTTTTATACTTTAAATTCTTTTCGATTTTTACGAAATCATCTCCGGAAAGCTCCATGTCATCCGCCAGACGATATGCCTCTTCGTTGGACATCTCTTCTGCATTGTGCAAAAGGTCAAATAAAATATTTTTTCTCGCCTCACTCACCGGACGGTAAAGCAGCACCCGCGCAACGGCTGAACGCGACGCGCCGTAATAAGAATATCCTTCTCCCTGTCCCACCAGCAGGATAAACGCTGCCGCTTCATCCAGTATCTGCTCATCCTGCAGCATCCATGCAATCAGACACAAACGTGCAGCGACGGCTGACTGGCTTATCGTCACCTGATACCATGGAAAAATACAGGGTGAAAATGTCAGTCCTTTTTTGGGAATCTTTTTAAGCATCTCTTTCAAAGCTTCGTAGCTCTTCCATGCCTCCTGCCTGTCCGCAAATAATTCCTCCGGCGCCATTTTCTTTGGCTCCTTTATCTTCTCATTCCGAAAAGAAACGTATCCGCTGCCTTCCTCTTTGGTAAGCCGGTAAAAATGCGTATTCACCGCCTCTATAAAATTGGGCAGAAAACATGCTGCAAGCTCCAAATCATCTGATTGATGCAGAATGATTTCTTTGGATGCCTCCATTTTCTGCTTTTCATTTTCCAGAGAACGCACAAAATAAGAGGCCGTCATCTTCTGATGCTTTGTACCGTTTGCAGTCAGTTTTAAAACCGCATCAATGGCATCTTTGGCATTGTAAAATCCCTTTGCCCAAAGCGCGCAGCTGATTGCAACCGAATCCTCCGAGGCAAGCTGCTCCTCACAGAAATTTACGTCTCTGATGCACTGACCCATCAGACGCAGCAATTTTTCCGAAATCCGATCCGTACTTTTTTCATCAAAAATTCCGATCCAAGTGCTGACTGCGCGTTTTACCGAAGAGTAACGGATTAAATTATGTTCTTCTATTACAGAAAACAAATGGAGAAAAGCTTCCGGCCGTCCGGCATCCATATTTTCGCAGACTGCCTGCCTCGCTCCCTCCTGCAGCCTTGCTGCCAGAAGGAATTTTCCAAGGACATCATAAAGCATTTCATTTCTGCACATCACAATTCCCTTAATCAGTTCGTGGCTGATCATCGCCGTATTTCCTTCACCCAGAAGAATATCTTTCACTGCCTGAATCGTCTTTTCATTGCCCAGATCAATCTGGACAGCCAAAATGTCTGCATATGCAAAATATTCGTTTCTGGCATGGTCATAAATCTCCGGTTCCACAGCTCCAATCAGAATATCCGAAAGATCTGCCTGATAAAAATCCAGTCTCGTATAAGCCCTAAGCAGTTTTACGCTCTGCTCCGCAAAAGGCGCATAGCTGTCTGAACGCAGACTTCTCCGGTACCAGCCTGCCGTCATCTGATATTGGTTCATCTGGTCTAAGGCGAAATAAAATTCCTGCCTGTATTTCTCCGGAACGCAGATATTTACCAGATTTTTAAATTCCCGTTTGTATAATTCACTTAATGTCTGATATTTTCCTTCCTCCAACAGCTTCCGCATAAACTGGCAGGCTGCCTGAGGAATCGTATAATAATAAACATCCGGCAGCATGCTTTTTTCCCGATTGGAAAGATGTTTGCCACGTTCCTTAACGCCATTTACCCATGCTTCGGTAATTTTTCTTCTCGTTTCATATGTAAATCCCGACATTGTCTCTCTTCTCCTTTCTAGTGTAACAACACCAGATTTAAAACATCTGTTATACAAAACAAACTGCCCGCTTACCATCCGGAAAGCATCGTAAGTCTTACAAAGGTAAACACCGGATCATCTGTCAGGGGAATCGGATCTGTCAATCCTGTCAGCTCTTCTTCTCCTGCAAATACGCGGTAGATTCCGTCCTCGAAACACTGTATCGTATGATCAACCGCCTCTTTGCTGTCTGCATCCGCCCCGCCGCGCAGTCCAAAAGATATTTTTCCCCTTGCAGCCTGATCAGCAATTTCTTCTTTTGTCAAATAAGACAGCATCTGCCCTTCATCTTTTCTTTCGTTATACGCTCTGACCAAAAGTTCTGTCAGACCTGTGAGCAGCTCCCGAATCGTTTTTGGTCTTTCCTCAAGCAAAAAAGGCACCGGCTCTAAATCTCCGCTTTTCTGCTTGCCCAGTTTTTTCATTCTCACATAAACAGTAAATGGCATCTGATCTCCTCCATTTTTTATATCTTTTTCTTAAAATAAAGTACATCGTCCATAGGATTTTCATAATATGGCTCACACTCCCAAAATCCTGCTTTTTGATATAAGTGAATTGCTGCCTGCAGAGGAAGAATTGTATCTAAAACCATCTCCCGATAGCCAGCCTGCTTTGCATGATCCAGCAATTCCTCAATGAGCCGTTCCCCAAGTTTCATTCCCCTGCATTCCGGTTTTACATAAAGCCGTTTCATTTCACAGCACGCATCTGTATGACGATGGTATGCAATCATACCAATGACCGTTTCCTGTTCTACCGCCACCAGCAGCTCTCCCTCCGGTGCCGTATATTTGGGGGCCGGATCTTTTAATTCATCTTCCAAATTCTGGAACGACAAATCTCTCCCCAAACGGTCTGTATATTCCTTAATCATCTTCCTCACCTGATCAATATAATTTATTCCATCTACAATTTTCATCCTGTGTTTTCCTTTCTTCCTTCCGTCGGCAGCTATTCGCCAGTCAGCACAAACTCCATTACCACAGGATTATGATCTGAATACAGAAAATCTTCGTCGATATTTTCCGCCGAAGCCTCAATATTATCCGAAACAATAAAACCGTCCACAATTACTGTATAGGTCACTCCTTTTTCATAAGGAATATCCGCTCCTCTGCAGGTCGGAACTTCCGCTGCATTGTCTGCTTTTACAAAGTGAAATCCTTCTGCCAGATCTTCGTTGTGTAACTGATACACCCATTCCGGCGTTTTTTGTCCGGAAGGAAAATTTTCGATGGAATCTGCAATATCGTGGTTAAAATCTCCTCCCACTACTACATAATTTCCTTTTTCCTGTTCTTCTTTTAAGACTTCATTTAAAAGCGAAAGCTGTTCGGCCCGAATTTTCCCGCCTTCATCATATGCGCTTAAATGAATCTGGATTAACACCAGTTCTTTCTCTTTCTCCACGGGGAGTCTGCTCACCAGAAAACAGCGGTCCAAATCGGTAAACTTTGTAATAAATGCATCGCTTACCGGAAACTGCCGTCTGACATTCTCCGAAATCTGATATTTGCTGAATGTGAGCATTCCGGCTTCCACCGAACCATGCGGTTCCAAAAACGGATAAAAAAGATATGCGCTGTGAAAATTTTTGGCAAATACAGAAGCATAATCCGCAAGTCCCTCTTCTAATATTTCTCTCTGGTTGACCTGATAACTTCTGGTCGCTTTCTCGTCCACTTCCTGCACAAACAGAAAATCTGTCTCCTGCTTTTTCATAATTTCAAGACTTCCTGCCGTATTCTCCACTGCTTCTTTTTCAGATAGAGCCCTTGCATGCCTGCCTGTGGTCTTTGTGCCGTCTTTCATCTCTCCGGTATCCATAAAAAATGAATAATCCGAAGAATATGCGCCGAATCCGATGTTATATGTCATAATCCGGTAAGGAGTATTTGTTTTGATTTGTTCCTGTCTGGGATTTTGCGTTTCAAGCTCTGTAAAATCTGCAATTCTATAATATTGCATCTGCATATAAATAACATAGCCTGCAATAACTGCAGCGAACAGTATTACGGTTCCAACGGTTATTTTTGCAATTTTTTTTAGCATTTTAAGCACCTCCATTCCACTTTATATCTGCTCAAAAATCCATTTCCTGCCACATATGATCCGTCCATTGACATCATATAGTATAATATTGGGAGGAAACAAATTAATGCATCCTGAATATTTGGAATAGTTCGGGATGCATTGGCACTTTGGTTTGCGTTTCTTTAAGCTTGTTTTACGGTTTATCTTTGATCGATTACTATACCATGCTACGTTCCATTTCTGTATAGTAAATTTCTGCTTCTTCCTGGCTAAGAGAATAGGCCTCTCTTAATTTTTTCAATATTCTTTCCCTGGATTCTCCCTGATTACTGCATTTTAAAATAAAAGACATAATTCGTATTCCTTCTATTTTGCCTTTTTGTTCACCCCGTTGCTCCCCAATTTTTTCTCCTCTCTGAATACCGATCTTTTCACCCTTTGCCATTCCTTCCTTATATGCATATTCCCGTTCATTTTTCAAATGCTTCTCTTCGTCATATTCAAATATACTCATCTCTATCGCCTCCGCACGATTTTTTAACAGAAAATCTGCAAGAATTCCATTCCGGATGCAGTCATCCACTGCTGTTTCAACAGCTTCTGCAAATGGCATCTTCTCTGCATATTCCCTAACTTTGCTAACATACCGGGCATACTCTTTTAATATCTGGCAGGTATTTAAAAGCTCCGGATTCTGACCAAAATTAATATTAAACATAGTTACGGTAAGTTCCAGCTCCGGCGATTCCAGTTTCTTTTCAAAGGCATCGGAAAGTTTCCATATCTTCTGTTCTGGCTGATCTTCTATCCCGTTATAGAAAATTACAAATCTGGGTGTCGGAATTTGAACCAATGAAGATCCATATAAATCTGCATCTCGTGTTATTCCTTGCAATACCTTAGTGACATAAATCAAATGTCTGAGCGGCATATTCGGATTCACAGTAGACTGATGTTCATACAACAACAATTCAAAATTCATGATAAAGGAAATGTCATTTTTATAATTCATATAAACTGCATTTTCCAATGTCGTAATCTCTAAATTCTCCATATCGCTATATGCTGTCCCATTTACTGCATTATATAAACTCAGCAGATTCTTCTTTTCCTGAAATAACATCCGAAACAACGTATCCTTATAGGTACGCTGTGGGCGCACTTTCATCTTTTCTTTTTTCATCTTGTCCTCCTGCTGCAGGAGTCCACTCCAGATCCTCCTGCTTTATATTTTTGATTGTTGGAATAAAAGCATGGATTTTCTGAATCGTGATAGAAAAAATAGATAGTAGATTTTTATTAAAAGAAAGTATGCTTTTGTTAAGCTTATCATAAATAAATCTGTATTACAACTGCAAAGACTACATTCCCAATATTTTCAGCATTTTTCACAAAAGCAGCTGTCGCTGCCTTTTCAGCTATTTTTTTACTATGTTTGTATTTAGTGATTTATCAGAAAAAGCCCCGTCACACATACCACAATGCCCGCAACCTGCCGCAGGGAAATCGTCTCTTTGTAAAGCAGGAATCCGATTATAATAAGTGCAATTGCAAGACAGATGTTTGCCGTCAATGCTCCGCTGCTGACTTTCCAGCCTGCCCGATATAGAAAAACATACCCTGCTTCAAGTCCGACAATCGACAAGCCTAAAACAAAGGATGTCCAGTTGACTTTTCTGATTTCAGTAATTACCACCACCGGACCTGCGCTGCTTACAAAAAGAATGGATGAGAGCACTGCTCCGATAAAGTATGTAATGGTTAGTGCTCCAAAAGTATTTACATTTTCCGGCGTTGACTTTGCGCAAATGTTATAAAAACAGTTTGACACAACAATTAACACCAACGGCCATATCATATTCCACATATAAAAATTCCTCCTACTGTCTGACTTGTCCTGTTTAACGGCAGAATTCCGGTTAACCTGACATCACACTATCATCGTTCCGTCCGGCAGAATAATATCGCCGTCATCCGCACTAACATCAAAAAAACCAACATCGTGCTTTTGGGCTAAAGCCCGCATAAGTTCATAAGCTTCATCTGCCACTGACCATGCAAATGCAGCATATATTATGTCTCGTCCGATACAGTAATCTACCGTATGGTTATCTAAATTTTCATCTTCATCGAGAAGTTCGGAGTCCGGTGCATATTCCCCATTCATAGGCGGGAATGTTTCTTTCATTTCCATAAACCAATTTTGCAGTGCGGCAGATGCCACATGAATCGATTCATAATCGTGTTCCTCGCCCCATTCCGTCTGCTTTTCATACCATGCCATAAATTCCTTTTTGGCAGCAGGTGCTTTCGTTTTTTCAAACACCATTAAATCATAACTCATAACTATCATTCCTTTCCTATTAACATGATTCAAAACGTCCGTTGTACAAAATATACATTATGAGACAGCCCTGAAAGGGATTGTCATAATGGGATGCCCTTTGGGTATATAATTGGACGCCGGGCG
>CAOKHR010000053.1 GCA_948468325.1 uncultured Lachnospiraceae bacterium
CACCCAAATATTCTTAAATATTTTCTTTTTATGCAGCACTCCATTTGCAACACAATTTAATGCCACTCCTCCCGCAAGAACCAGATTTTCTGTTTCTTTGCCTGCCAATTCTTTTGCATGGAGTGCCATCAATACGATAACCTCCTCCACTATTTTTTGGACAGACGCCGCCATATCCATTTCTCTCCTCGTAATTACAGACTCTGGTTCTCTTTTTTCTCCGCCAAAAAGTTTGGCAAATTTTTCGTTTGTCATGGTTCTTCCATATTGATAATCAAAATATTCTAAATTTAATCGATACGAGCCATCTGGTTTTATATCAATTAATTTCTCTTTAATCAACTCATAATATACAGGATTTCCATACGGCGCCAGCCCCATTAATTTATAATCGCCGGAGTTAACCTTAAAACCGCAAAAATAAGTAAAAGCACTGTATAACAAACCCAGGGAATGCGGATACTCTAACTCCTGTAAAATCCGAATGTGATTTCCGTCACCATACCCAATCGTTGTAGTCGCATATTCACCAACACCGTCCACAGTAATAATTGCTGCCTTTTGGTAAGGGGATGGAAAAAAAGCAGATGCCGCATGAGAAATATGGTGTTCTGCTACATATAACTTATTTTTTACTCCAAGGCGTCCTATACCCTCAGCTGCCATATGATGAATCCACATTTTTCGATTGATAAGCTGTTCTAATGAAAAATCCAGCAAATCTTTACTGTCTTTTCCTGTATAGCGCAAATTCTGTATAAATCTTCCCATTGTCAAAAGAGGATTATCATAATATATTACTCCGTCCAAATCTTCCTCGTCTATATTTCCCTCTTGTAAACAATATTCAATTGCATGAACCGGAACAGATGCATCGTGCTTTTTCCGGGTAAACCGTTCTTCCTGTGCAGCTGCAATAATTTCTCCATCCAAAATTAATGCAGCCGCTGCATCATGGTACAGTGCCGATATACCTAATATATACATAAATTACACTTCCTCTCATTAGCTTTTTTAGCACAACTAAAAAAATCTCTGTATGTCCGGCATAATCACTTCATACACTTTGTTTGCAATAATCTGATTTGCTTTATCTGTGTAGTGGCATGCGTCCATATACATTCCTTCCTGATGTTCAAACAACCTCATAAGATTTACATAGCCATCTTTATCATTCACATAACAAGCAAAACCGCTCTTTCCTATGATAGTTCTTTCACCTTCAAAGACGCTTTTCTCACGTATGGACATATCTTCCATCAAAATATTCATTGGCTGCAAAAAACTAAAGAATTTTGCTCCATAAAATTCAACCATCCGTTTTAGCAGTTTTATATTTCTGCTCCAAAAATCATACAATGATTCTTCGTTATACACACCACTGCAGTACTTTCCCTGCGGTGCCTGCTCTGCTATCAATCGAAGAAGCCGCTCCTCGTTGAACTGATTTTCAGCGCATTTGTAAAAAACATTGTTCACGCCGCTCATGCTTACCACGATCTGAGGCTTCAAAATATACCCGTCTCTTAAAAAACGTAATATTTCAGCCGCAATATCATTGCCTGTATGCGCACCATTATAAATGATTGTTCTGATGCCGTTTTCAGATAATTTATAATATAATTTACTTACCCAGTTTTCCGGATGATAAACCTCTGATGAAGTAGATCCCCCCAAAATCATTATCCTGACTCTTTCTTTCTCGTTTCTGCCATACACTTTCCATCCCGGCATTCCCTGTTGATACAATATACTGCCGCCTACCAGAGGATCCGGGTATTCCTTCAATTTTGACAACATCTGATCTCCGGAAAATTTATAGCCTGCAAGAGCCGTATAGTTTTCTTTTTCTAAAGAAAATCCTGCAAATTCCACATTCTCCCTGGCATCTATCAAATGTTCCGGAAATTCTTCATTTATAATTACCAGCTTATCATCTACACCCTCATACGCCACATCAAAGATACTTTGTATGTTTTCCTGCTTATCCGACGCCTCATTAACATACCCGCTGACTTCCACGCCATACATATGCAATACACTCTGTATCAGTTCTGAAACCAAATTCTTTTTGCCATACAGGTATATTCTCCTGTGTTTCCTGATTGCCAGATCTACACATTGAACCAGCATAATGTTTTGTACATCCAATAAGCCTGCAGGAGCAACGCCGAAAATATTTTCCATCGCCAGATAAACCTGTCCCTGATAATCCGAAAGACTTTCCAAAATTTCCCATCTGTACCGCGGCTGTTTCACACTGATCAAAACGGCGCAATCCTCATATTGCCGCAGCTCTGAAACTTCTATTACTTTCTTTCCTGCGTGCGTCTCCTTCTCTCTTTTGGTGACACAATACAATTCAATTTCCAAATTTTCTTTCGCCAGCGCTGCTGCAAGACAATCCGAACCGTCTCCGGTACCATAAACGATAAGCCTGCTTTTTCTCAATTCCTCGTTTATTCCGCGTGCATCTTTCCAATACAATGCCCTGACCCCTGTCAGCATAGGAAAAACATTTTCTGACACCGTATCGGAAACAAGAAGAATTGCATCCTTTTCCTGCTTTATCCGGCTTAAAGCAACGACAGGCCTGTTCATATATCTCTCTGCTGCATGCGGCTCCTGTAAAGTTACAAATCCACATATATCAATCCTTCTGAACGCCAGCATCATAAACAAAATAACAGAATCCCTGTTAATATTCCATATATATATTTTTTTATCTTTGTATTCTTCTTTCAAAGTATCATACGCATATATCATTTAACCTAACATCCCTTTCTGTTTTTCGCCAAACATTCTAATTTCCTCTGTCAGCCTTGCCTGCAGCAGAATTTCTTCATACGCTTTTTTTCGCAGCTCTGCATCTGCAATCTCCGCCAGGAACATTTCTATGGAGTGCTGAAAATGAGAATCCTCTTTCAGATAAATTTGTTCTTCTCCATCCGATGTCTCAACTTTCACAGACGGCCGGAAAACATCCGGAGCAGTAAAAATCCGGTTCGTAGAAAGACGTCCCCTGCTGCCCCAGACTTCAAGGCTGCACCGATAAGAACAGTCCATGCCAAATCCTGCCTGGCAGACTACGCCCTCCTCATTTGAAAAAGATGCGCTTCCATACATATCCACCTCATACCCCGGCAGACTATGAAGTTCTGCTCCGTCTACTTTTATGGTATCGCCCAACAGAACTGCCGCAAGCTTTGCCGTATAACCTCCTGCATCAAGCAGTGCTCCGCCGCCCAACGCTTTATTATATCGAAAATCATTCTTCTCTCTCAGAGGGAATCCAAAATCCGTCCTTATAAGACGAATGTCTCCGATTTTGCCTCCTGAAAGAATGTCTTTGATTGCTTTTATCTGGGAATGATACTGAAACATATAATTCTCATGCAGTGCAAGATGCTTACAATCCGCCAGTTCTGTTAATTCCATGCTGAGAGAATATTGAATGGTTGACCGCTTTTCCACCAGAACATGCTTTCCATGCTGCAAAGCTTCTTTTGCCCATGTATAATGGAGCGCCGGAGGCTGCGGAATATATACGGCGTCAATATCCTGACGCAAAAGCAGCTTTTCAAAATTGTCCTCTGCTTCCAGATTATATTTGCGGCAAAAAGGTTCCAATTTTGTTTTATCATATTCTTCCGCAACTGCAGCCACCTGCAGGCCTTCTATCTGTCCGGCCGCCGGCATAAATCTTCTGTAGGCAATTTCCGAACACCCTAAAATACCCAATCTTACCATATGCCACTCCTTACTTTTTATATAATGACCGAATAATCCTGCATATACCATCTACATCTTCCAACTCCAGATCCGAATAGCACGGCAGTGTCAATACCCGTTTTGAAATGTAAGAGGCAGCCGGAACATCTGATTGAATCCCCATTTCTTTTATACATTCAAAATCGCTGCACAACGGATAAAAATATTTTCGGACAAAAACATTGTGCTTTGCCAGTTCTTCCATGACCATATCACAGGTAACGCCTGTATTCTGTTCTTCCAGAACAATTGGAAAATAAGCGAAATTCGATACTACATCCTGTTGTATGACATTTAATTTTAAACCATCTATTCCCTCAAGATGTTCCCTGTATCTTTCCGCGACGCTTTTTCTCTTTGCAATATATTCATCAAAATGCTTCAGGTTGCACAATCCCATTGCCGCATGCATGTCCGTCATCTTAGCGTTTGTCCCGATATAGGGAACCTTATCTGTATGAACAATCTGCCCAAACTGCCGCAAACCCTCTAAATATTGCGTTTTACTGCCGTCTGCATAAGCAATGCAGCCGCCTTCCACAGTATTTAAAACTTTGGTGGCATGAAAACTGAACATTGTCATATCTCCATACTGCGCGATATTTTTCCCTTTATATGTTTCTCCAAAAGCATGCGCTCCGTCATAAATAACTTTTAAATGATAACGGTCTGCTATATTCTGAATTCTTTCAACATCACATACATTTCCATATACGTGAACCGGAACAATTGCACATGTTTTTTCTGTAATCAGACTTTCCAGTTTGTCACAGTCAATCGTGTAATCATCTTTTTTTATATCACAAAAAACAGGCGTCAGACCATTTCTTAAGATAGCCTGTGTCGTGGAACCAAATGTAAACGGAGTTGTAATAACCTCTCCGCTCAACTGCCATGACTCCAGACCCAGCTCCAATGCCAGATGTCCGTTTGCAAATAACGTCACATTAGAAACACCCATAAACTGTTCCAGTTTGGCCTGAAATCTGTTATGCTTGGGCCCCTGATGTGTCATAATCCCCGTTTCCCACATATCTTTAATTTCTTCAACAAATTCTTCCACTGAAGGCAGAGACGGCCTTGCGACATATATTTTTTTTGAACCATCCAACATAATGCCTGCTCCTTCCTTTTATTCCATTATCACCGTTTCTTTTGATTTTCATCTGTATATCCGGCATACCATTGTGCAAACTTCCGTATTCCTTCCTGCAAAGAAGTTTTTGGAGTAAATCCAAAGTCTTTTTCTGATTCAGAAATATCTGCATACGTAATCTCCACATCTCCGGGCTGCATAGGCACATATTCCTTATGGCCTTCAAAGTCAAAATCATCTGGCAGAACACCCGCACATACCAATTCCTCCTGCAAAATACGGACAAAATCAAGCAGTGTTTCCGGATGATTATTTCCAAGGTTATAAATTTTGTATTTTACCCCTTCTTTATTTTGAATCGGCTGCTTTTGCATCACAGCTGTGATTCCATTTACTATATCATCAATATAAGTAAAATCTCTTTTACATTTTCCATAATTATATATTTTAATTGTTTCTCGGTTTTTCCACTTATCTGCAAAGGAATAATACGCCATATCCGGACGTCCCTGAGGGCCGTATACCGTAAAAAACCTCAAGCCGGTGGAAGGTATTCCATACAGCTTCGCATATGCATATGCCAGTATTTCATCTGATTTCTTTGTTGCCGCATAAAGTGAAACAGGACAATCTGTACCATCTTCCGTTCGATAAGGATAGCTCAGACGATTCCCATACACAGAGCTGGAACTGGCATATACCAGATGCTCTACGTTATTTTCAGAATCACTCTGACTATGTCTGCACGCCTCAAGAATATTATAAAATCCAATGATATTGGATTCTATATACGCATCCGGATGGTCAATTGAATAGCGCACTCCCGCCTGTGCAGCCAGATTAACTACAACGGCAGGATGGTATTGCTTCATAATATCTTCCACCAATTGTTTGTCGCAAATATTTCCTTTTATAAATTGAAATCTGCTTTTTTTATCCGCCAGGGCAATCTGCTTTAACCGTTCTTCCTTCAGCGACACATCATAATAATCATTCATATTATCAATGCCGATAATCTTATTGGTTAATCCAAGGCTCAAAAGAGCTTTTGTCAGATGCGAACCTATAAATCCCGCTGCTCCTGTAATAAAAACTGTTTTTCCGCTTAAATCAATCTCTCTTTTTTCCAAAATATATTTATACCTCATAACACCAAAATAAATATTCTTCTATATACTGTGAAAAATCCATATCGCGGCATATCTTTTTCCCTACTATGCTCTTTCTGATAAATGTTTCTTCCCATCGCAGTCCGAGTACATTCTTAACAACCGGATATACCGGATCTTCATTGGCATCCAAAAAAGAATCTTCACTGTTAAATATGTTTTCATCATCTATGCCAAGTTTCTTTAATACACCTATACTAATTTGTTTTATAATATTATCACAGGGATGATACATATCATAAAACAGCTTTTCATCTTTATAATGTTTCAATATAAAATCTACAATCTTTATATCCCATGCCTGCTCCCTTACACGGATTTTTTCGATATAATACCTGAAATTCTCTCTTATCTCATTTTCTTCTATTGGCACTCCTTTGCAAAATTCTTCAATCTCTTTTTTATCCATACCGTTTTCCATACATTTATCAATAATGCTGTCCGCCCAGGGAAACATAGAAAATACATCTGTACCATTATTTATTTTTCTGTCCCGTAAATTCTCCCCTACTCCTATTTGAGGAAATAAAAATTTTCCCAACCCAAACAAATTAGGAACCACAATCTCTTCCACATCCGGACACATATTCTGTCTCAAATACTCATCCGAAAAATAATATCCCCATGCATTCTCCTTTCTAATATCCTGATGAATCCACACATCACAATTTTTAATCCCGCTTTCTGACACTCTTTTCTCCTTATTTAAGTAAATCGGAGGATTCGGATATATGGAATAATTATCAAAAAACTGTTTGGAACTCATCAAAAACGAACGAATAGTCGCCATATGACAATTCCCATGTAACAATGCAACTTTCTTATATAACCATTCATAATATATATAATCGTCAAATTCACGTAAACCACTTTCGCGCAGCTGTCTGGAAATTTCGGGATAAACCCTGTCACTCGTCGCTACTAATATAAAATTCCCAGTTATTTTTTCTTTTGTTGGTTTATAAACCGAATAACCGCAAAACGTTTTTTCCAAACAATTATTATTCAAAAAATATTTTATAAAAACATTCTTATTTTTCAAATGATATAAGCATTTCACTGCATGAAGCGCCGTTCCGAATACAACAATGGAATCACCTTTTATTTTTTCTATAAACTCCTCTTTTATTCCATAATAATCCTTCATACCGTTCTCCTCTTCATCAGATTAACTGCTGCCTTGCATTGCAAAAATTAACGCATCATATCGGCTCATCCCAGCTCTCCGCACTATGGAGCATTCTTATTTTTTGAAGCACTATCCTGATATAATTCTGAAAACTAATATGATATAGCAATCTGACTCGCTCAGTATCAAAATATTCCCTCTTTTCAAACCGGCATTCTTTCAAAAAAACTTCCTGCAATTCCCTTTTAGAATATTCACAGGCATCCACATAAGGATAACCAAAGGTTTTTTGATATGGAGAACAGGCAATCGCAATCTTTAGTCTGTCTGTTTCTGAAAAATATTCTTCATATGTATTATAAACAGACGTCAAATCAAAATCTACAACCTTCTTTTTTCCATTATCATATACTAATCTTTCTCCGTGAACGGTTGTACATAAAAGGGAATCTGCCCATGGGATCCCCCATTCTTTACAAATTCTGCCAAGCTCCTCTTTTGGTCTGCATTTTATATCTTCAAATCTGGCAACAATCTTTGTACTCTTCTTATATTCTCTATCATCAATTGCAGGCATATACCCGCTTCCTGTTATTACAATGGAATGTATACCGCTTCCTACTTTCCATTTTTTCTCCAAAATACCTTTTAAATCAGAACCATTTTTCATAAACGAATTTCTGACAACTCTTATAATATCACATGATACGTCAGCCCCTCCCAACCATTCCACGCATTGTTCAAGAATTATCGAAGCAATATGATGCGGCTCCCAATAAATCATTATATTTTTTATATCCGTAAAATCTTTTCCATACGTATACATATAAGCAATATGAAATATAACAAATAATTCCTGTGATGTAAATGTTTTCTTTTTTTCAAGTAACAGACGTATTTTCTCTAAAAATACATCAAGATCTTTAAACTTCTTCCATTTCCATTCCAAATGATATAATTTAAGAAACAATGATGGTATCTCACTGGCGTCTCTGCCCGAAAGCCGAACACAAAGCCAAAACAAATTACTATTTAAATCAGAATAATCCATCATCATCACTGAAGGATGTCCATCCAAAAGTCCCCGGAAAAATGTATTGCCACTACTTCCATTAATCGCCCCCAACACAATCCTTTTAGGCTGTAAAGAACTTGACTGATATTTCTGCTTCGTTTCTTTTTCTATATTGATAAAAGCTTTTAAATATGAAAAATAATCCGTATAATACACAAACCCATGATCCACCAAATACGAAATTATTTTTTGTTTTCTTTCCAGAGAATCATTTTTCCAGTCTTCTCTAAAATATTCCGGCAGCACAATCAGACACATTGCATCTTTTTCAACATCTTTTATGTCTACCATATTCAACCAGGTATCCTCATTTCCATTTTCCTCTCCTGATATACGAACATAATCACAATGAGAATTGGAAATCAAAGCATTCCTATCAAAATACTGCCTAAGTTTCTCACATAATAAAATATCGCCCATCAAAAAAATTTTTTTACCTTTTAGGACACACTTTAAACTATCACCCTCAATTTGAACATATTCGTCTAACAGGAAAAAACTTTGGTTTCGCTCATACCCCATATAATCAAACCAATCCGTTTCTCCCATTCCCCATGCGCTGCCTGTTCCGTAAGGGCTCACAAAAACCGCCTGCCCATACTCTGCTATTGCCTCTATTTTCTTTAGAACCGGTTTACCAAATAATTTACGTCCCCTGTCGTCATACTTATCGCTCACAAAGCAGGAAATTTCTATCCCCATCTTTTTTAAATAATCATATGCATCAAGCGCAGTCATATCAGTTCCTAATATTATAACCTGACTGGAATTTTGCAAATAGTCTAAAAACTGTATCCTGTCTTTATCTGCGTTTTTTATAATGCCTGCTTTAATATTCTCTTCATAAATATGGTCAATACATTCAAACTCAACAGAAACACTCCGAAGAAGGTTTTCCATCCAATTTGACGATCTGTTCCAAACTCCCTCTGCGTATATGGTCATACAGTTATAGTCCATATAATCCCGATCATCTGATTCCAAAAACCCTTCCCACATGGAGCCCTCTACTTTAACTGAAATTTTTTGCCACAATAAATATTTTGCAAAAAAATACGCCAATTCATTAAACTCGCGTATTTTTACACATTCAAACTGGGGATAAACATCTGCAAACTGAATCACATTTGATTTTTTTTGTAATTCTCGCAGCATTCTAAGATTTCTATTTGCATCTCTGTCTTCATAAGCAAAGCAAAGTAGCTGTTGATCTTTATTAACAACAGGCAATAAAACATTCTCTCCAAATTGTTCTTTATAAATTGCAAAAAGCAGTCTTCCGTTTTTCCAAATATCTTTATCTAATACAAGACAATCCTTTAAAATCGCATATTCTGTCTTTTCATTTTGTATTAAAGTCCAATACGTAATATGCCCTGAATATCTCCCGTCTGCGTCCAGCACACAAACAACCTCATCCAGATTCCCAGCCAAAAAATATCTCAATAATTCGCTGCGGTTTATTCTTCCATCTTCTACACAGAACACATCTTTATCGCAAAATCTTATCATATCAATTCCTTCCGAACACTAAACCTGCAATTTATAATCCCGCAAAATACCCTACTTCAACCTGGCCATCCAAATCCGCGTTGTATAAGGCACCTGAATATATTTTTCCTCTTTCGCCTCTATTGCCCTGCGTATTTTTTCATTGATAAGATCAAACTTCTCTTTTGACTGCCTCTGCACCGTTCCATGTGATTTCCAGCCTTCTATGAAATCCTCTGCCAGAATTTCATGAACCACAGTGCCTTCCACATAAACAACCTCTCCAAACAACCCGCTTTGATTAATTACATCTGTCTGATCTTCCCGTCTTGTTCCATAACTATAATCCGCAATTTCAGCTTTTAAAATATCCTCTATCTCCTTTTGAAGAGGATCATTTAAATCCCTGTGGTTCCACATACACGCAAACCAGCCGCCGGGCTTTAAAATTCGCTTTGTCTCTTTTAATGCTTCCTGACGGTCACATACGTTAAAAGACGAGCCAAAAGTCACCAAATCAAATTTGCCGTCATCCATCCCTGTATGCTCTCCAACGCCCTCAAACCACTGCACATTTTTATATTGGCTTGTTCTTTTTATGCCGTTAGCACGCATTGCATCGTTTGGCTCCACTGCACAGACATCCAGGCCATATGCTGCCAATTTCAGCGTCAAATGCGCCGCCCCAGCTCCCACATCACAGGCTGCATCGCCTTTTTTTACTCCTGCAGCCGCGAGCATCTTATCAATCGCACTCTGCGCATAATCCGGCCTTTTCAAATACGCCTCTGCCAGATCTGTATAATCCCATTCTGTTTTCATTATAATTATCCTCCCTATCTCTTCGTCTTTCTGTATACGAATATCGTTTACAGATTTCCATAAAAAGTTAACTTAATAAAATCAATGATATTTCACTGTCGGCAGTTTATGTCCAATATGGCCGATATAAATTTTCTTTTCTTCCGAATCCGGATAAAAAAATATACGTCCCGCATATCCTCCCGTGTATCGTGTATGCCAGGAAAACAACTGTTTTCTCCCATCCGGAAGTTGAAATGTATGTTCAACCGAAAATCGTTGTAACGTAGCTTCCGATTCAGGAGTCGCTTTCGTCAAAAGAGTTTTGTCAAACACATGTTCCATTGTTTCTGCTGCACGCTGTAATTCTAACAGGCGTTTATACACTTGCCCTGCTTCTGATACCCCGACATTTTTCTGACATTCTCTAACGGCATTTTCACAAAATACAAGATTCGGAAACAACCTTCCGGCGCATTGCAGAATATCCTGTCCGGATTTAATTTCTGTATAACGCAGTTCTTCTTTTTTTTGGTCATAATATTTTTTAAATATCATGACATTTTCCTTATAAGAAACATTTGGAATGCTGACCTGGCATTGTTTCAGATCCCCGTCATCTGAAAGTTCTATATATGTTCCTTCAATTTCCGGTGTTTTCCAATATTCGCTGCTTAAAAAACTAACTGCCACGCCGTCCGTTTCATAAACCAAAAGACAGCCTTTTGAAGAATACTCTTTATGCTGAAAATCCATTCTGAAATTCCAGCCGTTTTCCTGTTCAAATTCT
>CAOKHR010000054.1 GCA_948468325.1 uncultured Lachnospiraceae bacterium
GTCTGGTAATGCTTTATAGTACCAGTTCTTATAATGCGCAGTTAAAGTTTGAGGATTCTGCATATTATTTAAAAAAGCAGTTGTTTGCCGCACTTTTAGGGTTTGCGGGCATGCTTGTCGTAGCAAGCGTAGATTACCATATCTGGCTGAAATTAAGCGGGCTTCTTTATCTGGGTTCATTGGGACTTTGCGTTGCCGTTATATTTATGGGTACAAATTTAAACGGCTCGACCAGATGGTTAAAAATTGGACCGATTTCCTTTCAGCCTTCGGAAATAGCGAAAATGGCAGTCATTCTGTTCCTTACAACGGTCATAAGCCGGATTCCCAGGCAGATGGGAAGTTTTGCTACAGTCGTCAAATTAATGCTTATTTTAGCGCCGATTGTCGGAGTTGTGGCAGTCAGCAATTTGAGTACGGCAATTATCATTCTCGGAATTGCTGTCTGTCTGATTTTTGTCGCCAGTCCGAAATATCTTCAGTTTTTTGCTATGGCGGGTATTGTAGCTGGAGTAGGAGTAGTTTTTGTTATGATGGAAGGCTACCGTGCAGAGCGTTTTGAAATCTGGCTGCATCCGGAAGCAAGTGAGAAAGGGTATCAGACCCTGCAAGGGCTTTACGCAATCGGTTCCGGCGGACTGTTTGGCAAGGGTCTTGGCGAAAGTATGCAGAAGCTGGGTTTTCTGCCGGAAGCCCAGAATGATATGATATTTTCCATTATTTGCGAAGAACTGGGACTGTTTGGCGCAGTCTGTGTGATTTTACTGTTTTTGCTTTTAATCTGGAGATTTTTAGTGATTGCAAATAATGCGCCGGATTTGCCCGGTGCGCTGATTGCAGTAGGTATTATGGCACATATTGCCATTCAGGTTATTTTAAATATTGCGGTAGTTACCAATTCCATTCCAAATACGGGAGTTACGCTGCCTTTTATCAGTTACGGAGGTACATCTGTAGCAATCCTGCTGACTGAGATGGGACTGGCGCTTGGTGTATCCCGCGGAATCAAACTGGAGAAAGTTTAGTATGGAAAGAGACAGAAAAGAGACAATCCGGGAGAAGAAGCGGAGAAAAAAGAAGCGGAAGATTATATTGTATATCATATTGGCTTTTGTGCTTATTCTTGCACTGTCTGTGCTGATTGTCTGGAAAGTATTTACCGTGCAGACAGTTATCGTAGAGGGAAATGAACATTATTCCAGTGAGCAGATTCAAAAATTTGTATTAAGTGACGAGTATTCCTGGAATTCTTTGTGTGTTTTTTTAAAGTACCGTTTTCTGGAAACAGACGAGGTTCCATTTGTGGATAATATCGAGGTTGCACTAAAAGATCCGCATACTATAAAAGTAAATGTATATGAAAAAGGAATTGCGGGTTATCTTTATATTCCGGCCATCGGCCAGAATGCATATTTTGATACAGACGGATTTGTCGTGGAGACGTCAAAGGAAATTATTGAAGGAATACCTTTGATCGAGGGTTTGGAATGTGACAAAGTAGTTTTATATGAAAAACTTCCGATTAAAGATGAAAAGATATTGAGGAGCCTTTTAAGCGCAACAAGACTGCTGCAGAAAGACGATATAATTCCAGATAAAATACAGTTTAGCGATAAAGGAGAAATTTCTCTGGATTACGGAGCAATACAGGTAATTCTCGGTACCGAGGACAACCTTACACAGAAAATTCTGCGTGTTTCCTATATTTTCCCGCAGCTATCCGGAAAGAAAGGAGTGCTGCATGTTGAAAACTGGACGGAGAACACAACCAATATAATATTTGACGAAGTAAAGTAAAAAAAATCATTTTGTTAGAAATTGTTATTGATTAATTGCCGGAAAACCTATATTATAGGTATTATGAGAAAGGAAAAATAAAATTTAAATATATTTTGCCGGAAATAAAGGAGGAACTACCTTGCTGGAAATTAAGACTACAGAAGCAGATTCTACTGCGAAGATTATTGTAATCGGAGTAGGAGGAGCTGGAAATAATGCGGTAAACAGAATGGTGGATGAAGCAATCGGAGGCGTTGAATTTGTCGGAGTGAATACGGACAAGCAGGCGCTGATGTTGTGTAAGGCACCGACACTTATTCAGATTGGAGAAAAACTGACAAAAGGCCTGGGCGCGGGAGCGCAGCCGGAAGTCGGTGAGAAAGCTGCGGAGGAGAGTATGGAAGAGCTGTCTGCAGCGATCAAAGGCGCGGATATGGTTTTCGTCACCTGTGGAATGGGAGGCGGCACCGGAACAGGAGCAGCGCCTGTTGTGGCGAGGCTTGCCAAGGAGCAGGGAATTTTGACAGTCGGAGTTGTGACAAAACCATTTAAATTTGAAGCGAAAACACGTATGGTAAATGCCATTTCAGGAATCGACCGCCTGCGTGAATGCGTTGACACTTTAATTGTAATACCAAATGATAAACTATTGGAAATCGTTGACAGAAGAACTACCATGCCGGATGCATTGAAAAAAGCGGACGAAGTCTTGCAGCAGGCGGTTCAGGGAATTACGGATTTGATTAATGTACCTGCTTTGATCAATCTGGATTTTGCGGATGTTCAGACGGTTATGAAAGACAAGGGACTGGCACATATCGGTATCGGTTCCGCGAAAGGAGACGACAAGGCAATCGAAGCAGTGAAGCTTGCGGTTTCGAGCCCTCTGCTTGAGACTACGATTACAGGTGCAACGCATGTGCTGATTAATGTTTCCGGGGATATTGCTCTTGTAGATTCCAGCGAAGCAGTTAATTATGTGCAGGATCTTACGGGAGATAATGCGAATATTATATTCGGCGCCAAATATGACGGCAATATGACAGACGAAGCGACGATTACAGTCATTGCAACAGGACTTGAAAACCCCTCTGCGGCAGCGTCCAGGCCGCAGGGCAGGTATCAGTCTTCCTTAGGTTCCGTAAATTCCGTGACAGGTTCTGCAAGGCCGATTACGTCAGGTACAAGGCCTGTAACTACTTCGGCGTCAGGTGTACGTAATACGTCCATGGGGATGGGAGCAAACAATCAGCAGCCGGCTACAACACCGTTTAACTACGGCGGAATTAAAAAACCGCCGAAGCCGGAAAGTTCTGTAAAGCAAAAAGATATTCAGATTCCTGAGTTTTTAAAAAATAGCAGAAGATAATTTCCGGTATGCCAGGGCATGTACATAAAAGACCTTAAGAAGATAAATTCTTCTTAAGGTCTTTTTTTGTCATTTTTTCCAGATGGATTCTGATAAAAACATACCGTGGTTTGACAAAAAATAAAAAAGGATTCTTTTATAATAAATACCAGATATTGCCAAAAGGATGCCGGACGGCATATTTGGTGAAGGCTGGAGGTGAAGAGTGGATTATGAATTTTATGCGGACGTATTTTTCCTGAGCAATTTTTATCTGGATTTTCTGGCTGTGCATATTGTAGGTGAAATATTGCAGCAAAAGAAAAAAAAGCTCAGGTATCTTTTTTGCTGTGCACTTGGAAGCTTTGCCGGATGTATTCTGTTTCTTTCTGTTTCGAATTATGATCTGTATCTTTTGTGCATACATTTTATGGTGAATCCGGGAATGATTTTTTTATGTTTTTTCCCGGCAGAAAGGGGGATATATGTAAAGGCGTTTTGTCTGATGTACTTTGTATTGCTTCTGCTTGGAGGAAGTGTGGAATGGATTTATGTCACAATTGCAGGCAGACGGTACTATGAGCTTTGTCTCTGCCTGAGTACGGTTCCTGCAATTGTTTTCCTTTTTATTTTACGCAGAAAGCGAAAAAGTGTGCAGCGTTTTTACCGTGTCCGGATTGTGCATGACGGAAAGCAGGAATATATATCCGCTCTGTACGATACAGGAAATACGCTTGTGGATCCTTATATCAAAGAACCGGTACATATTGTATCGAAAGAAGTTTATGACCTGCTGGGAGGAAAAGAAAAATTTCCGGTACGTTTGATCCCGTTTTCTTCCGTAGGCTGTGAAAGCGGCATGTTAGAAGCATTTACCGCAGAGAAAATTCAAATTGAAGGAGAAAATGAAATATATGAAATTTCTCCTGCAGTTTTAGCATCGGCAGAAGATGCGCTTTTTAAAAACCGGTCATATCAGATGATTTTAAATTGCAAAAGTATGGAAAGAAAAGAGGAAAAGATATGTACATAAAAATAAATATACCAAAACAAATTCAGTTTAAATGGATGCCGACTGTTTATCAGATGATGTTTTGAACAAAAAACGATATTCATTATATCGGGGGTGCGGAGGTGCTGCCGCCGCCGCTTGAGGCAGCGGAAGAAGCCGCCTGTATCAGCCGTCTTGGGGAAGGCGGACAGAGTGCCGCAAAGAGTACGCTGATTGAGCATAATCTGCGTCTTGTTGTTTATATTGCGAAAAAGTTCGACAATACGGGAATCGGGGTGGAGGATTTAATTTCCATTGGTACGATCGGACTGATTAAATCAATCAATACATTTAATCCCCAGAAAAATATTAAACTGGCAACATATGCATCGCGGTGTATCGAAAACGAAATTCTGATGTATCTGAGGCGGAACAGCAAGACAAAAATGGAAGTCAGCATTGACGAGCCGCTGAATGTGGACTGGGACGGAAATGAACTGCTTTTATCTGATATTCTGGGGACAGACGAAGACGTCATTTACAGGGATATTGAGGCAGAAGTGGAACATCATCTTTTAGGCAAAGCAATTGATAAATTATCCGGAAGGGAACGGCTGATTGTGGAGCTTAGGTACGGAATCGGGCGGGGAGGCGGAAAGGAACTGACCCAGAAGGAAGTGGCTGACCGGCTTGGGATTTCCCAGTCCTATATTTCAAGACTGGAAAAAAAGATTATGCGGCGGCTGAAAAAAGAAATGATACGCTTAGAGTAAAATAGTAGTATCCAAGACCTTTCCCCATATGTTATAATAAACTTATTTAAGGGGTAAGGAGAAGGTACTATGAGATTAGAATTTTTAGGAGCAGACCATGAAGTAACCGGAAGCTGTCATTTTCTGGAATACGGGGATAAGCATCTGCTGGTTGACTGCGGAATGGAGCAGGGAGCAGATTTGTATGTGAATCAGGACATACCTGTAAATCCGGCTGAAATTGACTTTGTATTTGTGACCCATGCACATATTGACCATTCGGGTCTTCTTCCGTTGATTTACGCACATGGCTTTCGGGGACGTGTTTACGCGACGAAAGCGACATGTGAGCTTTGCAGTATTATGTTAAGAGACAGTGCGCACATTCAGATGTTTGAAGCGGAATGGAGGAACAGAAAAGGACGCCGTGCAGGAGGGCCGAAAGTTGAGCCTCTGTACAATATGGAAGATGCGCACGGAGTTTTACAGTGTTTTGTGCCCTGTGATTATGAGAAAATTATTTCTATTGATGAAAACCTGCGGATTCGTTTTACAGATGCAGGGCATCTTTTAGGTTCTTCCAGTATTGAAATGTGGGTGAAAGAGCAGGAAGAAGATGTAAAGATTGTTTTTTCCGGTGATATTGGACATTCCGGCAAACCATTGATCAAAGATCCGAAATTTATTGACGAGGCGGATTATGTTGTGATGGAATCTACATATGGGGACAGAAATCATGCAGCTTCGCCGGATTATGCAAGAGAACTTGCGGCTGTAATTGACCGTACATTTGCCAGAGGGGGAAATGTGGTTATTCCTGCGTTTTCTGTAGGCAGAACTCAGGAAATGCTTTATTTTTTAAGGAAGATTAAAACGGAACGTCTGATGGAACGTTTTCTGGATTTTGAAGTTTATATTGACAGTCCGCTGTCTGTAGACGCGACAGAAATTTTTCATAAGAATGTGTCGGACTGCTTTGATGAGGAAGCATTATATCTTGTAAAACAGGGGATTAATCCGATTTCATTTCCGGGACTTAAGATGGCGATTACAAGTGACGAATCGAAAGAGATTAACTTTATCGAAAAACCGGTTGTCATTATATCGGCATCCGGCATGTGTGAAGCCGGGCGGATACGCCATCATTTAAAACACAATCTCTGGAGGAGGGAATCCACTATTTTGTTTGTGGGATTCCAGGTGCCCGGTACGCTTGGCAATGCACTTTTAGGCGGAGTAAAAGAGGTAAAGCTTTTTGGAGAGGAAATTCATGTGCAGGCAGAGATTTTAAATCTTCCCGGCATCAGCAGCCATGCGGATAAAGACCATCTGACGGAATGGGCGTCTAAGATTAAAAACCCGAAAAAGATTTTTGTTGTTCATGGTGATGATAAGGTGTGTGACAGTTTTGCGGCACATCTGGAAAAAACGCTTTCTGTTTCTGCGACTGCGCCTTACAGCGGAGACTGCTATGACCTTGTGACGGGAGAACTGGTCGCACAGGGAAGCAGAGAACTGGCGGCGAAGAAAAAAGCAAAGGAAAAGGCAGTTTCCGGCATCTTTGCAAGACTCCTTGCAGCAGGACAGCGGCTTATGGCCATTATCCGCCGCTGCGAAGGAATGCCCAACAAAGAACTTGGCAGATTTGCGGATCAGATTAATTCTCTATGCGACAAATGGGAAAGATAAAAAGTCAGGACAGATAATTTCGCATACTTTTTAAAGCGGATTTTTCCAGCCGGCTGACCTGGGCCTGGGAAATATGAATTTCTTCTGCGACTTCCATCTGGGTTTTTCCTTCAAAAAAGCGGAGCTTTATAATATAGTTTTCCCGTTTGTTCAGATGCTTCATAGCATCATTTACAGAAAGAGATTCAATCCAGTTTTCCTCTTTGTTCTTTTTGTCTTTGACCTGATCCATGACATAGAGGGTATCACCGCCGTCTGTATAGACAGGGTCATAGAGAGAAAGCGGACTTTGAATGGCGTCTAAGGCAAATACCAGCTCCTCTTTGGGGATGCCCGTGGAGTCGGCAATGTCCTGTATGGTAGGTTCTTTAAAAGAGGTTTTAGATAATTCTTCCCTGGCATGGATAGCTTTGTATGCAGTATCACGGAGTGAGCGGCTGACGCGTATGGAAGATGCATTGTCCCGCAGATAACGCCGGATTTCGCCGATGATCATCGGAACCGCATAGGTGGAAAATTTCACTCCAATCGTGTCATCGAAATTATCAATTGATTTGATTAAACCGATGCAGCCGATTTGAAACAGATCGTCTACATTTTCATTATTGCCGGAAAAGCGTTTGATGACGCTTAATACCAGTCTTAGGTTGCCTTTGATATACGTTTCTCTGGCAGCGGCATCGCCGGCTTTGATTTTTTTAAATAATGCTTCTTTTTCCTCTTCTCCCAGGATGGGGAGCTTTGCTGTGTTAACACCGCAGATTTCGACTTTGTAGACAGCCATGAGAAGACCTCCAGTTTCTTAAAGTAGTATATAAAAATCATTCTCATTTCAGGCTGTTTTTATTCATGAAAAACAATATAATTGTACGGGGTGATATAAGATGAAAGATATGATTGACAAAAGAAATTTTAAAGAAAAATGTGCGAGAAGTATTGTGAAAGGCTATAATGTACACTATGTTACGCAGGAAGAATCAGATGCAAAAAAAGCAATGGAAAACGCGCAGAATATGCCGCCGGATTCGGATAAAAAACCTGCGTCCCAGCCTGTCTTTCAGGCAGATGAAAGATATGCCGGCGTGCCTTCTTCCCAGTACGGGACAACGGCCGTTCAGGATCAGGCAACAAAAGAACAGATCGAAAAAATTCTGGGCGAACGGAAAGATGATGTGTTTGAGACAATGAAAGAATTACAGTAGTCTGCATACACTGGTATTAAGAAGCATGAATTATGATGCGGAGGAAATTTTTGAGTATCCTTACATTGCACAAATACCACGGTCTTGGAAATGATTATCTGGTATTAGATCCAAATCAGAACAAAGTGAGTATGCAGGAGCGGAAGATAAAAATGCTCTGTCAGAGAAATTTTGGCGCAGGTGCGGATGGAATTTTGTACGGGCCGTTTCTGGAGAACGGAAAAATAAAAGTATTTATTTACAATCCGGACGGAAGCGAAACCGGACAAAGCGGAAACGGCGTGAGAATTTTTGCCAGATATTTAAAGGATTTTGGATACGTAGCAGGACCCAAAATCGTACTGACGACACAGTCCGGTGATGCAGAAGTGGAATTTTTAGATGAGACAAATGGCTTTATGAGGGTAAATATGGGAAAAGCGGATTTTGTGACAACTTCTGCGCCAAAAGGAAGTTTTGTTCATGAAATGATAAATGAGCCGCTGATGTTTCACGGAACACTGTACAATACGACATGTCTGTCTGTAGGAAATCCAAACTGCGTCATCATGACAGAGGAAGTTTCATCCAAAGAAGCAAAGGAACTTGGCCCTTATGTCGAAAACGCCGCTTATTTTTCGGAACGGATGAATCTTCTGCTTTGCAAAGTAAAGTCAAAAAAACGGCTTAGAATTGAAATTTATGAACGCGGGGCGGGTTATACGTTAGCTTCCGGTACAGGAGCCGCTGCAGCGGCGGCAGCGGCTTTTCGCATGGGACTTACAGATCGTCAGATGACGGTAGAGATGCCCGGAGGAGAACTTGAGGTTGAGATTGATGCAGACGGAACCATTTATATGACGGGCGGCGTAAAAAGAATAGGGACGTTTACAATAGCGGAAGATTTTTTTACATGACAGCTTATCTCAGAACATTATAGCGTGCTATCAGTTATGAAAAACGGAGGCGGTGCCTCCGCTTTTTTATACCCCTCAGACCGTCTGAAAACATAATTTTTAAAATAAGCGCAATTGACATAACAACAAATTTGTTGTAAGGCGTAATTGAACAAAAGAAAGAGATAATATACTATGACCAGAACATTCAAAGAAGTTCCATTATTTACAAGAAAATGGCTGGAACTTGGATTGACAGATGATATGAGGAATACAGAAGCAATTTACGTTGTTCTTCTGTAAGTCTGCATATAGCTTCTAAGGTGTGGATTGTGAACCAACAAATAGTGAATGTAAATGCTGCTGCCCTGTCTGCTATCTATGGGTGACGGGCTTTACACCGGTTGTTTTTTTTAGTATAATTTCCAGAGATAAAGAAAGTGCAGAATTTAGGACAGGTGAAGAAAATGAAAATATCAGAACTTTTAGGCAGTGAAAAAATCGGGATTTCGTGTGAGCTGTTTCCGCCAAAACTTGGAAGCCAGCTTGCGAATGTAAAAGACGTGGTAAAGGAAATGGCGGATTTAAAGCCGTCTTATATGAGTATTACATACGGGGCGACTGGCGGAACAAGTGAATATACCGTAGATATTGCCAATGAAATTCAGAATGTAAACCATATTCCGGCTCTTGCACATTTGACCTGCGCGTCTTCCGGCAAAGAGAAAGTGCATGAAGTGATTGAAGAGTTAAAGGAAGCCCATATCGAAAATATTTTAGCCCTCCGCGGTGATATTCCTGAGAATGCAGATTTTACACTGCAGAGAGATTACAAATATGCCAGCGAATTGATTTATGACATTAAGGCTCAGGGGGATTTCTGTATTGGAGGCGCATGCTATCCGGAGGGACATCCGGAGGCAAAAACCATGGAAGAAGATTTAATTCATTTAAAAGACAAAGTGGATGCCGGATGTGACTTTCTTACGACACAGATGTTTTTTGACAATAATATTTACTACAATTTCATGTATAAAGTACTGCAGAAAAATATTACCGTTCCGGTTATTCCGGGAATTATGCCGGTGACAAACAGCGGGCAGATTAAAAAAATCATTTCGCTTTCCGGAAATATGGTTCCGCCGCGTTTTAAGGCAATTGTAGACAGGTTTGCAGACAATCCGTCAGCCATGCGGCAGGCAGGAATTGCTTATGCAGCGGAACAGATTATTGATTTGATTGCAAACGGTGTAAATCATATCCATATTTATACGATGAATAAACCCGGCGTGGCAGGCGAAATTTTCAACCTCTTGTCAGAAATTTACGTCAGAGGTTGAAGATGTTTGGCGAAGCCTTTTTTTCCAGAGAATCCATACAGAAAGCATGGAAACGGAAAGCTGGCTTAACAGCATCCCCATTAAATATGCCTGCAGGCCGAAACGGGGAACTCCGAAAAAGACGAAGCAGATCCGCACAAAATTTCCGAGGAGATTTAATACAAACGGGTATCCCGGCATATCAAGTCCGTGCATAATGCTGGATAATATTGAAGATAAAAATAAAAACGGACAGATAAAGCTCAACATACAGATGAACTTGCCGGCAAGCGAGTTGCCGAATAAAAAACTGCCGATCCACTTGCCGGTAAGAAGCAGGCCGCCGGTGCAGAGAGAGCCGAGAAAAAGGCAGGTGAAAATCGTCTGATAAATGACTCTTTTGATTTTTGCATTGTCGTTTTGGCTGTCTGCTTCTGAAATTGCAGGGAGAATCATGACCGAAACGGAATTGGTAAATACCGTGGGAAGGGTGACAACGGACAGAGCCATTCCTGTAAGTACGCCGTAAAGACTCAGCGCGTCGGACTGGGAGTATCCGAACAGGCAGAGCCTTGAGGGAATCAGTATGGATTCAAAGCTTGCAAATAAAGTTAAAGCCAGCCGGTTCATGCTAAGCGGGATGGAGTAGGTAAACAGTTTAAGGCCAGGAGAGGACACTCGAAATCCCGTGGATACAGTCTTTTCTTTTTTGGAGAAAAGAAGGGAGGTAACACAGAAGAGAAAAGCCCCGGCTTCTCCGAATACCAGTCCCCATACGGCAATGGAAGCATCAATTGTTTTGCCCTGTTCCAACTGAATCTGATATATAATAAATACAAAAATAACACGGACGGATTGCTCAATCAGAGAAGAGACAGCAGGTATGGCTGCTTTTTTTCTGCCATAATAATATCCGTGGATACAGGAGTGAACAGACGCAAGAGGAATGGACAAGGCAAGGATTGGAATCAGCGGTTTGCAGCGGGGTTCCAATAATATATTTTCTGCGATAAATCCTGAATAGCGGAATAAAATCAGCATAGATGCAAGTGAAAGTACGCCGGATGTAAGCAGCGCGAAACGAAGGAAACGCTTTGGCGAGGAGGGGTCGCGCATCTGGTATTCCGCAACAAATTTTGAAAGCGCTGTGCCTAGGCCGGATACGGTAATAGCAAAAAAAATGGTTGAAATCGGAAAAATAAGCTGATAGATACCAAGTCCTTCTGCACCGATTGTTCTCGACAGGAATATTCTATAAAAGAAGCCTATGATTTTGCCGAGAATGCCGGAAACGGTCAAAAGCAATGTGCCAAAAATAAGCGGATTTTTTATTTT
>CAOKHR010000055.1 GCA_948468325.1 uncultured Lachnospiraceae bacterium
TTACTTTAACGGCAGACGCATAAAAAGTCAACGAATCTTCCGGCAGAATTCGTTGATTTTTGTAAATCGCTGCTATATAATTGTGTTCGTGAAATAAAAAAGAAAGAGGGAAACACAATGCGGCAAATAAAACAAAAGAATTTTCATCATCTGCTCCTGATTTTTATTGTTGCGCTTTTTTTATGCGGCTGCGGCAAGACAGGCGAGCTTTCCGTCAAAGACAGCCGGACGCCGGAATCAGAAACGAAACAGACGGAAATTACCACAGAAACAGAAGATACACAGAGCAAAGATTTACAGGGCGAAAATTTGCAGCCCGAAAATTCAGAGCCTGCCCAAACGCAGCCCACAGAAGAAACAGAAAGCTCTCTTCCGGAAACAGCCGAAAATCCCGACAGCATTGCCGTGACGGAAATTGTAACTACAGATTCGGTAAACATCCGCATTGCCCCCAGCCTGGACGCTGACGTATACCAGATAGCAAAAACCCGGACAGTTTTAAATAAGGTCAGCGAAGCAGACGGCTGGACAAAAATACTGATTGACGGCACTTATTATTATGTAAAAAGCGATTATGTAAAAGACAGGCTCCTTCCCGGCGAAAGCACAGGATATTTAATAGCCATTGACGCCGGACACCAGGCAAAGGGAAACAGTGAAACAGAACCTATAGGCCCCGGCTCTTCCGAAATGAAAGCAAAAGTCGCCAGCGGAACGAGAGGCGCCGCTTCCAGCCTTGCAGAATACGAACTGACACTTCAGGTTTCTCTGAAATTGAGAGATGAACTGGAAGCAAGAGGATACGATGTTCTGATGATACGTGAAAGCAATGACGTAAATATCAGCAATGCAGAGCGTGCGGAAATTGCCAATCAGGCAGGCGCCGACGCTTTCATCCGTGTACATGCCAACGGTTCCGAAAACAGCGGTACAAACGGCGCCATGACAATCTGCCAGACTTCCGGCAATCCCTATAACGCATCCCTTTACAGCCAGAGCAAACGTTTATCTTCCAGAGTTTTAGATTCTCTTGCCGCTGCAACCGGCTGCCAGAAACAATATGTATGGGAAACGGATACTATGACAGGCATCAACTGGTGCCAGACGCCTGTGACCATAGTAGAAATGGGCTATATGACCAATCCCACCGAAGATCTGAATATGGCATCCGCAGATTACCAGTACAAAATTGCCGCAGGCATCGCAGACGGCATTGATGCTTATTTTGAAGCAGAGTAGGCGCCGCCTACTCTGCTTTGGCATTTTTCACATAAACAGAAACAGAACAATGATAATACAAAAGAAATACTGCAAAAATCACTCCGACACTGGCAAGATAAAGCACAAACAAATTCTGATACATCATTTTCTCAAGGGCATGTACGGAAAAATAAGACGATACCGCCATCACAAGAAACGGCAGGGCATATGCCGTTTTCAGCTCATGCGAAAGAGATTTCTTTAATGTCCTGCCGGAAACTCCCAGCTTTCGCAGCACCAGAATTCTCTCTTTTTCCTCAAATGCATCATTGTACAGCTTCATAAACAAAATACTTCCGCTTGCCAGAATAAATACCATAAACATAAAAATACAAATCGTATACAATACTTTTACCCATTCCAGATCACTGCTGTTTGGATCAATGATAACTCTTGCAATTTTTTCTTCCGTGATGTCATTTAATGTATCAAGCTCATCCCTGGATGCCGCAAAATTATACATATCCTCGATTCCGTAATGATATGTCCTCATTTCTTCTCCCAAAGGCTTTAATCTCTCATACTCTTTGTCATTTACTACATAAAAACTCATCATTTCCTGAAAATATCCCATATACGGTATATTTGTGTCTTCAATCTGACGATAAGTCTTTCCGTCAATCGCAACTGTTTCTTTCGAACGGTCTGTAATAAGAGAAAGCATATATAAATGCGACGCCTTAATAATTTCATCATCCTCCGGCTCTCTTATATCAAATTCCAGCCCGACTCTTTCGGCCAGTTCTTTTAATTGTGAATAGGGAAGTACACAATAGCCGCCGTAATTAAACCGTGTATCCACAATAGAATCATCCAGCATCAGCATAGAAATTTCTCCGCTGTAAATAATTTTATTATCTTTTTCAATCAGCGGCCGGATGATTCCATCCAATCCCTCTTTACTGCTCATAAACTGGTACGTATACGTATTCCGGAAATGAATGATTGCATCATAACGCATTTTCATTGCAAAACCCGTCGCAAGCGCCGTCACGGAACAAATCATCAGCACGCAGGTCATTGCATAAGTACGGTAATTTTTTTTCATTCGAAAAATCACCTGATTCATCCAGAGCGTTCTTTCTTTTTTGTATAAAAACAGTTTTCTTCTGGCAAGATTCTGGAAAAAAAACGGAATCAGACCGCCGAATAACAGATAGACGCCTGCTACAACGAGCACGACTGCCGCCATAACATTTCCCATCACTTCCTGCCCGCCTTCTTTCACTGCGAAGTAATATCCAAACCCTAAAACAACTACTCCCAGAATTGTCTTTATAATCAAAACACTGCTTTTTTGCTTTACATATTCATTCTGTCTGGATGCAGAAACCATTTCAAGCACACTGCTTCTTACAATATTCACATAGCCTTTTACAGCAAATATCATATACATCATAAGATAAACAGCCGCCGTAATCAAAATGGGTTTTCCCGTAACGGTAAAAGAAATTTCTACGGTAATATCCGATATTGCCAGCAATATCATCTGGAATAACTGCGTTGTAAGTATACCGGCCCCGATTCCGAGAAGAAAGGCAGAAATACCAATCATAACAGTCTCTATCATATAGAGATGCCCGATTTTCTGATTCGTCAGCCCCATAAAAATATAGATACCGATTTCTTTTTTCCTTTTTGTAAGAAAGACATTTGTCGCATACCATAAAAAGAAAAACATAAAACATCCCAGTACAAAAGATATGACCTGAATAATAATCTCAATATATTCTTTGTTCTTCCCTCCCAGTCCATCAAAAATACCAGAATATACAATATTTTGAAAATTTAAAAATACTAAAATCGTAAAAGCCAGAGATAAGATGACTGCCAGATAGTTTTTAAAACTGCTCCTGAAATTCATCAGAGCCAATTTCATCATACGCAAGAGAAGTCACCTCCCATAGAAGACTGCATATCTACGATTCGGTTATAAAATTCTTTTCTGTCACTTCCTTTGCTTAACCGGCACTGCATCTGGCCGTCGCTTAAAATATAGACATCTTTTGCATAAGATGCGCTAAATGCATCATGCGTTACCATAAGAATCGCTGCCCGTCCGCTGTCATTGGCTGCTTTTAAACATTCCAGCAAATCTTTGCCGGACTTAGAATCCAATGCTCCCGTCGGTTCATCCGCAAAAATAATTTCCGGATCTGTAATGAAAGCTCGGCATGCAGCGCCTCTTTGCTTCTGCCCGCCGGACAATTGATAAGGATACTTTTTCACATGTTCTTTCAGGCCAAACATGGCACAGAGCTCATCGGCCTTTTTTATGCAGGTTTTGCCGGGAACTCCGTTCAATGAAAGCGGCAGCACAATATTATCCTGCAGCGTCATTGTATCCAGCAGATTATAATCCTGAAAAATAAAACCGATTTTATCTCTGCGGATTTTGGACAATTCCTTATTGGATGCTCTTGTAATATCTTTCCCGTCTAACAAAACCGTGCCCTGCGTAGGTTTATCAATGGTAGAAAGAATATTTAAAAGCGTCGTCTTGCCGGAGCCGCTCGGTCCCATAATTGCAATGAAATCATTCCGGCAGATTTCCAAATCAATACCTTTTAAAACTTTCGTGCTAAAACCTTTCGTTCCATAACTTTTCATCAGATTTTTAATCTCGACTACCTTTTTTTCATTCATGTCGGTTACCTCCTTACAGGAAGTATTATAGAAAAAATGATTCCGAAAATCCTTACATTCGTATTACAGTTTTGTAATGTTGGCAGCGCTTATGATTTTCCCTAATTCCGCCACAGCCTCATGCAGCCGCTTCACTTCTCTCTCCAATTCTGCCTTAACGCTTTCCTCTGCGGTCTTAAATCCGGCCGTACCGACTCCGTTGCCTGCGCCAAGCCCGTAAAATGGCCGCACACTGCTTACAAGCTCTCTGATTTCCCCCTCGTATTCTCTGTATTCCCGTCGCATCTGACGGAGTTTTCTAATATCCCGGACCGCCTCTGCCATCACCTGAAATCTCGGAGAACGCCTGACTGCTGTCTGCTCTTTGCGGTACTCTCCAGGGTAGACAAAAAACATGTCTCCGGCCTCAAAATAAGCATGTGCATTATCTTCAAGCGGTCGTTCGCACCACGCGTCATACGCCCACTTTAAAAAACCGTCCGCTCCGCAAAACTCGGCATACCAGATAATCCATGCCGCTTCGCTGGGATCACTCATGGAAAACATTCCGGGATAATCGCCAATCATACTGTAAATGCTTGTAAGCTTTCCTTGTTTTCTCCGTTCTTCTGCCACCGACCTGAAAAGAGACAGCGGGATATTATTCTGGCATATATTGGAAATATGAGGTGTCACTGTAAAAAGGCGGTCCCAGATCTTTTTGCTGTAGCTGCCGACAGCTCCGCCGGTTTTCAATGACTTTCCGTCTTTATTTTTCACACGCTCAATTAAATTCAAAGCTGCCTGCATCTCTTCCTTTGGCCGCTCGTCCATCGCAAGTATCACCTGCCCGAACCAGCCTTTGCTATCTAAATGTTTCACAAAGCTTTTCAGAAAAGGCGTCCATGCCTCTTTCCACATCTCTGTCTGCGGCGCTGCTTTCTGCATTTTTTCCATTCCGTCTTCTGTATACCGCAAAATATTTTCCCATGGAACAATGGAATAACATTCTATATAGGAAACTTTTACTTCCTGCAGCAGAAATTCCACCCATTTGTCAAAATCCGTATAATCAAATTCCCACATTCCGTCTTTTTTCATCCATTTTATCATAGAAGGATAATCGCACCAGGTCTGATGATACCAAGGTTCTTCCACAATGGAAGCCGTCCCCGTTTTCCCTCCGGCTTCTATATACGGCCTCATCTGGTTTTTTACAATTGCCAGATGTTCTTTTGAAAAAGGCCGGACGTGATAATACACTGCACTTGCATACGGATACTGCCAGAGATTTAAATAATAATCTTCCCCGTCTTTGAGCTCCAGATTCAAAATCCGCAGCGCAAGAATCAATTCCGGCTTTTGGCCGTCAGAAAGATTAACCTGAATTTTTCCCGTATAATTCCCAGACACTGCATTTTTGGATACGGACACGGTAATCCAGAACGGCTGTATAATCTTCCCGTCCACTTCTGTCATCAACCGCTCTTCCATATCAGCTCCCCAGATTACATCCGCGCTAAGACTCCTGTTTCCGGCAGGCGCATAAGGAGGTTTAAACGGGCGCGGACTGGGTATCCAGTTGCTTCCGGTATAGGTAGGGATAAATTTTTGAAATTCGGCTTTTATGCTAATTTCCGCTGTCGGATTTCCGTTTTCATCTATGACCTCTCCGGAAATCAGAGATGCTTTTTCGATTCCCTGCTCTGCAAGCAGTACTGCTGCCGCATTTCCCTCGTCATTTTTCCATAAGGTCATGTTGCTTTTCGTATTTACGTTCTGCAGGTACATCTGAAATTGTACAGGCTCCGCCCGCCGCTCTTTCGAAATAAATGTACAGCAGGCTTTCATTTTTCCGTCTGTAGTATGCATGCTTTAACACCTCCAAATCCTGACTTTAACACCGGCTGCGAATCACTGTACCCGTTTCATCTCAATGCAAAAGCTGGTATAGCATCCCTGCCTGCTCTCCACGGATATATCATGCCCCAGTTTCTTTAAAATTTTTGCCGTCATATAAAGTCCCATTCCTGTAGATTTATATTTACCGTTGTGATGACTGCTTCCGGTATATCCTTTCTCAAAAATCCGGCGTATATCGCTTTGTGCAATTCCCTCTCCATAGTCTTTTAGAAACAGCCTGACACTCTCTTTTGTCTGCTCGCTCCAGATTTTTATCATCGGCTGCTCCATGGCATATTTCACCGCATTGCTAATCAGCTGGTCCAGCACATATACCAGCCAGGCCTTATCGGTATAAACAAAGCAGTCGACCACCTCTGTTTCCAGCCGGAAATGATTTCTTATCAGGAAGAACTGGTTGTTGTGTATCGATGTCCTCACACATTCCGGCAGGCTGACTGATTTTATCTGGATGTCAAACAAAACACTCTGCACTTTGCAGCCCAAAAGCGCTGATTTTAACTGATGATTGATGTGCTCCAGCTGCTCCCTTACAGACAGGCGCAGCGTTTCATCTTCAATCTTTTCAATCATCAAAAGACTGGCCGCCAGAGGAATCTTTACCTCGTGGCACCACTTGGCAATATAATCCTGCAAATCGCAATTCAAATCAAACTGCTCTTTTAATTCTTCCTGTAAAACTTTTGTATCATGCACGGCAATATCGTAATTCTCCATATCCGGAAATTCCTGATATATGATTGTTTTTAACTGCATCATTTCAGCTTTTCTATGGCGGAAATTCCGAAATTTCAGATAATCGAAAACAGCAAAAAAACAGCCCGCAGCCGCCAGCAGAAAATCCAGATAAAGCAGATATTGCAGCTTAACTTCCGGTAAAAGAAAAATGAAATAAAGATTATAGGCAAGACATAAAAATAAGCTGAATAAAATTTGTTTTCTTCTTTTCAGATAATTCATGCAATAAAATATCCCTGTCCCTTCTTTGTTTCAATCATTTCATTGCCGCAGTTTTCTTTCAGCTTATTGCGCAGTCTGCAGATCAGTGTTGTCAGTGTTCCGTCCGAAACAAATTCATCGGTGCTCCACAATTCCATCATCAGTTCTTCACGCGTCACAACTTTCGGCCTTTTCTCCAGTAATTTTGCCATAATCTTCTTTTCCGACTTTGTCAGTTCCAGCTCCCTGCCACGGCAGAATAAAGCAGACGACGCAGTTTCAAAAAATATATCTTCCCCAAGATATAATGTTTCCTGTACTTTATACTGGTACGTCCGCCGCAGAATTGCTTCTATTTTGGCTTTTAACAATTCCAGATGAAAGGGCTTTTCTATATAATCATCTCCGCCCTGTGCCATCGCCATAATTTTATCTTTGTCGCCGCCGCGGCTGCTGATATAAAGAATCGGCAAATCCGAAACTTCACGAATCTTTCTGCACCAGTAAAATCCATCGTAATACGGCAGATTGATGTCCATAAGAACCAAATGCGGATGACAGGAAGAAAATTCTGACAAAATATACTGAAATCTTTTCGCCGTTTGTGTACAATAGCCCCATTTTTCTAAAAACTGCCGGATTTCCTCCGCTAAAATCTCATCATCTTCTATAATCATAATTGTCATTTTTAAATCCAAATATGCCACCCCGATCTGTCTTCCTATTTCTGGTTCAGCTCACGCAGTCCTTTCAGCAAATGTATGCAGATTGTACCGGCTTCTAAATCCACCTGTCTGATGCAGTCTTTGATTGCCGGAACCAGAAGATCCGGTGTATTTTCTTTTTTAATCACATAAATATCATTTGCAGCCGTCTGTATCACGTCCGCTAACGTTCCTAACTCCCCGCCATCGTCTGAAACTGCCGAAAGCCCAATCAGGTCCGCAATAAAGTATTCATTTTCTCCCAGTGGAACTGCCTGGTCTCGGGTGACATAGATTGGCATCTGGCGGTACTTTTGGGCATCATTTATGTCGTCAATCTCTTTAAATTTTACAATTACCATGTTTTTAAAAAATCTGACCTGCTGAATACCCAGTGTTTTCTGTTCTGTTCCCGTATCTAAAATAACTTCTTTCAAATCCAAATATCTTCTGGCATCGTCTGTCGTGGGAAACACTTTTACTTCTCCGCGGATACCGTGTGTATTAACAATAATGCCTACTTTTAATAAATCATCCATAAAAACCTCACAATCTTTTTTCGCATGATACGCTTACTGCTGCTGTGTTTTACCCTGTTGTCCCTGTAAAGAGCAAAAACAAGACCTTTGAATTTTTCTTCAAAGGCCTTTTAATATGTCTTATTTTAACGGATATTTGTCTGTCAGCTCTTTTACAATTGCTTTTGCTTCTTCGGCTTTTGCCCCGCCTTCTTTAATCATCATGGCAATTGCTTCCGCAATTCTATCCATATCCGCCGTATTCAGTCCTCTGGAAGTAACTGCCGGCGTTCCGATTCGAATACCGCTTGTTACAAACGGAGACTTCGGATCATTCGGAATCGTATTCTTATTGCAGGTAATATTGACAGAATCCAAAAGCTTCTCTACTTCTTTTCCTGTCAGATTATAAGTCGTAAGATCTACTAACATCAGATGATTGTCTGTTCCGCCGGATACGATTTTAATGCCCCGATTCTGCAGTCCTTTACAAAGCGCCTGTGCATTGGCCGCTACATTCTGCTGATATTCCTTAAATTCCGGCTGCAGCGCCTCTTTGAAACAAACAGCCTTAGCCGCAATGACATGCATCAGCGGACCGCCCTGGATTCCCGGGAAAATTGCTTTATTGAAATTGTATTTTTCTGCTGCTTCTTTGTTGCATAAAATCATGCCGCCTCTTGGCCCGCGCAGCGTTTTATGTGTCGTTGTCGTCACAACATCTGCATACGGAATCGGGCTTTCATGTACGCCTGCTGCGACAAGTCCCGCAATATGCGCCATGTCCACCATCAAAACCGCACCGCAGGCATCTGCAATTTCACGGAATTTTTTAAAGTCAATCGCTCTTGCATATGCGCTTGCTCCGGCAATAATCATCTTCGGCCTGCAGTCCATTGCAATTTCCATTACTTTGTCATAATCAATAAATCCCTCGTCATTAACTCCGTACGGCACAATGTTAAAATAGCTGCCGGAGAAGTTTACGGGACTCCCATGCGTCAAATGTCCGCCGTGGTCTAAATTCATACCCATAACAGTATCGCCCGGTTTTAAAATCGCAAACTGCACTGCCATATTAGCCTGTGCACCGGAATGCGGCTGCACATTTGCATAATCACAGCCAAATAATTTCTTTGCCCGTTCTCTGGCCAGCTCTTCTACAACATCTACACACTCGCATCCGCCGTAATAACGCTTTCCCGGATACCCTTCTGCGTATTTATTCGTCATAACGCTTCCCATTGCTGACATCACTGCCGGACTCACCCAGTTTTCCGAAGCAATCAGTTCAATGTGGCTGCTCTGTCTTTCAAATTCTGCTGTAATCGCATCTGCCACCTCGCGGTCAACCGCCTGAATATCTTCTAACGTATACATATCTTATCGCTCCTCCATATTGTATGTTTCTGTCAATGCATTATTATAAATGACTTATCCTTTCTTTTCAACAAAAATTTATGCCAAGCAGTTTTTTGCATAGCTTTCGCTTATCGTCTGACTGTTCGCTGTTGTCAAAATACACTCTGCCTTTCTCCTGAGAGCTTTTCCCAAGCCCCGCCGCCTCAATACGCCGCTTCGTCTCTCTCGCCGTTCCGGGACCTCCTTCGAACAAAGTTACATGCTCTCCCAATACTTTCTGAAGTTCCCTGCTGACAAAAGGATAATGCGTACATCCCAGTACGACGGCATCCAGCTTCTGTTTTTCAAAAGGTTCAAAAAGACGCGCCAGAAACTGTTCCAGTTCTTCACTGTGAATATCGCCATGTTCAATATATTCCATCAGTCCGGGACAGGGCAGCGGTATGATGTGTGCCATTCCCATATACTTATCCATCAGATTATGAAACTTTTCCTCCCGAATCGTCATAGGCGTTGCCATAACAACTACATTCGGATGGTTTTTCGATAATACCGCCGGTTTTAATGCGGGCTCAATTCCGATTAACGGCACAGCCGGATATTTTTGCCTTAAATACCGTACGGCAGCGCTTGTCGCAGTATTGCAGGCTACTACAACGGCTTTTGCCCCTTCCCTGATAAAACGGTCTACATGGGATACGGTAAGACGGCGTACTTCCTCCAGGCTTTTTGTTCCGTAAGGGGCGTTTGCCGAATCTCCGTAATACCAGTAGTTTTCATTCGGCATCTCCGCTAATAATGCCCGAAGCACGCTGATTCCCCCAACGCCGGAATCAAAGACTGCGATGGGCGCTTCATTTCTGTTATCTGTATGATATAAATCGAAAAAGTTCATTACCTGCTTCCCTTTCTATGTGCAATTGTGATATAATAAACAAAGGAGGCGATTACATATGGCAACACACTTAACAGAATCGTTATTTAAAAACAACATGAAGGCCTGCAAAGAATGCCACCGGGATCTTCCGGCAGAATACAAAGATGATGTTTGTCCCGCCTGTAAAGAGCGTATCCTTTTTTCTCAGGTAAAAGATTATATCCGGGAAAACGATGTGACAGAATTTGACGTTGCAAAAGAATTTAACATCCCTCTCTTTAAAGTAAAAGGCTGGATTCGTGAAGGCCGAATCGAATACAAAGAGCTTCAGCAGCCCACTGTAAAGAATATACACTGTCAGCAATGCGGTAAGGCTATCTCATTTGGATCTCTTTGTACCGAATGCCTGCGTAAGACGAATATTTCCGGAAGCGCCGCTTTCACTTCCGGCAATGATGACGAACGTTTCCGTTTTCTGCAGAAGTAATACGAAAATCAAAGATTTTCGTATTACTTTAAAAATCCGCTGATAATCTGCGCTTCTGCCTCTTCTTCTGTCAGCCCGAGCGTCATTAGTTTTATCAGCTGTTCCCCGGCAATTTTTCCAATGGCCGCCTCATGAATCAGTCCGGCATCTACGTGATTGGCCGTAAGCTGAGGACTTGCCGTTACATTGGCATCGTCCATAATAATTGCGTCACATTCACTATGTCCCGCACAGGCAGCATTTCCGTTAATCTTTGAAAAGAATTCCTGACGGGAAGAGTCTCTTGCCACAGAGCGGGATATAACATTGGCGCTGCAGTTTTCTCCGTTTAAATCCACTTCAAATTCCGTTCTCGCATACTGCTTTCCATGTGTCATAATCTTCTCACGTACTTCTAA
>CAOKHR010000056.1 GCA_948468325.1 uncultured Lachnospiraceae bacterium
AACTCTTCGTCCTTAGGAGTCACATTTTCTTCTGTTTTTGGCTCGTCTTCTTCATTTTTTACTGCTTCCGGAGACGTCTCATCCGGATTGTCTTCTTTTGAAATATCTTCCTGAATTTCTTCAGATGCCTCCTCTACTACAGCATCCTTTCTTAAAATAACCTGGAAATCCTGACTCTCCGAAGTGATCTGGGCATCCGCAATTGTAATTCCGTCTGTCTGATACCCTGCTTTACTGATTACAGCTGACAGGGATAAATCATCTGATGCATATAAACTGCCTTCTAAAATAACCGCTGCTCCCGTTTCATCTGTAGTCAGATTACCTGCTTTGTATTTTTTGCCATTTTCCCTGGAATCAATCGAATACAAAACACCCGCTCCGCTAAGAGGTTCCCCTGTCTCATCCGAAACAGAAATAGTAATTCCATCTGCATGTACTGCTGTTGCTGCCAAAGTATCCGTATTTGACAGAGGCATAACCCGGAGTAAAACTACAATTGCCATCAAAACTGCAAGTATTCTGCGAATCAATTTGTTTTTTACTGCATTTCTCATAACCTTTTCTCCTTATATTTCTGCTTTTCTGTATCTGATAAATGATATTAAAAAATCATCTCATCCGTATGGATTAACATAACTTCTTCCAGCAGTGTAATTGCTTCTCCGCTGTGTTCATCCAATAATGCTGTTTCATTTTCATCTGAAAGCAGCTCCGTTGCCCCATCATCTGCAGACAACAGTTCTGTCGCCTCACTTAGTAATGTCCTTACCTTATTTTCTGCCAGCAGTCCTGTTTGGGGCTTCTCATTTTGGGATTTCTTTTTTCCGGCTTTTTTTGCCAGTTTCCCTGACTCTTTCATCGTTTCTGTCAGTTTTCCCCGTTTCTTATTTACCGCGCTTGTACGATAAGATTTACTGCCTGTTTTTTCATTATTGCGGCGCATCTGCTCAATAGACTTTCTGGCATTTCTTCCCGACAAGTCCCCAATCACAAAGGGAATTTTAAATTTAATCCAAAATATCACAGCCAGTACAAAAAAGATTCCTGCTGCGGCAAAAGAAACAGTTGATATAATAGATAAAATCTCCGCCATCTTTATTTCCTCTCTTCTGCATTCAGGTATGCTCTTTCAATTGCTTCTCTGTAGTCATCATAATGATCTGTAATTTCCTGCTGCAGCTTTTTTGACTGTTCTTTTTGAACCGAAAGTGCTTTTGCATTTTCATAAACATCTGTAAGCAGAGACTGTATTCTGTCCTGTTCCACATTTACCTGTATCATGTTGTTCCTCTGGTCATACAGCAGCATAAACGTGCCATTATACAGTGTAAGCTGATCATATGCTCCTGCACTTTTTACTGTCTGCAGTGCATCTTCAATCGTTGCAAAAAGATTTTCATAATTTTCCTTAGAAGCTTCTTCCACAGTTGCAGAATTTAAAATATATTTTTTATAAAAAGAACAAATCTGATAATAGCAGTCAGAAAGCTGTTTATACTCAAACTCCGGCGATATTTCCTGATTTTCGTAATTTACCGCAAAAAAAGAATATGCCTTTTGCACCCGATTCGAAAAACTATAGCTCCCATCTTCATTTGTATAATAATTGAAATACATCATCCCAATTTTATAATTCAAATCTGCCGCCTCTTTGCCTGCCGGATCAAATTTTTCTTTATTGGCATTGTATAACGCCAAAAACTGGCTGTTTTCTTCTTTTCCGAATTTCCCCTCGTCCTCATACGCCTCTAACATATGAATATATGCATCAATTCTCTCAGGATAAATAGAAATTGCCTGCTTATAACTATTTATTTTTTCTTCTAAATCCATTGCCGTTGATGCCGATATTAGCGTATCATAATTATTATTATTGATATTAACAGATGCCGCATTACAGACAACGCCTGTCGTCAGTAATATTACAGCCAGTGCCGCCGATACCGAAAAAGCCGCCAGCTTACGCTTCTGTTTCCGTTTATAATCACCTGTAATCAGTTCCGGATGATCCAGATCATATAAAAGATCATCACAGTTTTGATACCTGTTTTCCGCAGCGGGCTGCACACATTTATTGATAATAAGTTCAATTCCTTCTGATAATTCAGGATTCCACATCCGAACCGGTGCATATACGTCGCCGCTTCTGGGATCTACTCCCGTCAGCAAATGATGCATTGTCATACCAAGTGCAAAAATATCCGATCTTGCATCTGTCTGTCCGCTGTACTGTTCCGGCGGCGCATACCCTTTTGTCCCAAGCACTGTAGTATCTGCCAGATTTTGTTCTTTATATTCCCGCGCAATACCAAAATCAATGATTTTAACATTGCCCTCCGGCTTTAGCATTACATTTGCCGGTTTCATATCCCTGTAGATAATCGGCGGTTTCTGCGCATGCAAATACGACAGGGCATCGCAAAGCTGTTTCACCCATCCGATGACATATTCCTCCGGCTGTGCGCCGTATTCTTTCAGAACCTTATCCAAAGATTCCCCTTCTATGTAATCCATTACGACATAAATCGTTGTCCCGTCATCAATAATATCCACGATTCGCGGAAGTGCCGGATGGTCCAGTTTTTTCATCAAATTTGCTTCTGCAAGCAGGCTGTTGACTACAATTTCATCATTTTTTCCGCTTCCTTTTTTGCGGATTTCTTTTACAGCCCACTGTTTATTCAAATGTGTATCCATTGCAAGATAAACAACAGACATCCCGCCCCGCCCGATTTCTGTAAGAATTTTATATTTTCCGTCAATTACCGACCCAATCTCTGCCATTTTTCTCTCCTCAGTATGCTTTAATTAAAATTACCGATATGTTATCTTTTTCCTGACGTTCTTTCACGCAATTGATTAAATACTTTGCTTTTGCATGCATTGCATCCTTATTTACAAAATGAACCGGATCGAGCATTTCACGCATTTCTTTTTCTGAAACTTCATGGCGGAATCCGTCTGAGCAAATCATATAGGTTCCTTTTTCTATATTCCCATATAGAACCTGAGGCTCCACCTTTTCCGAAGCTCCTACACACTGCAGAAGCATATTTCTCCGTTTGTCTGTTTTGGCCTGTTCTGCAGACATTGTTCCGCGGCTCACTTCCCTTGCTACAAATGTCTGATCTTCTGTCAGCTGATTGATAGAAGTATTAATCTGATACAAACGGGTATCTCCTACGTGAACGGCTGCATAGACATTCCCCACAAACAATACTCCGGTAAATGTAGTACCCATATTTTCCCGACGGGATTGGCTGTATTTTAAAATTTTCCGATTGAGATCTTTTAATAAAAAAGACCATTTTCCGCCAATTACCTGCATATCTAATTTTTTCAGCTCATATGGCAGTTCCTCATCAAACCATTTTGAAAATGCGCGGATTACAGTAGCGCTGGCCAGTTCTCCTCTGGAAAGTCCTCCCATTCCATCGCATACAACCGCCATTAAAATTTCTCCGCATTCACTTAGTCCGTGTTTAATAAGTACACTATCCTGATTTGTATTCCTTGATATACCGATGTCCGTATCGGCTGTAGCAATAAACCGCACTTTCCCACTCTCCTAATGTATTTATTTACTGATTTTATACATAAAATATAAATTCTTCATTTGCCAGACGCAGCCGGTCTTTGTCAAAAATTTCTGTTTCCTGCTGAACCTGCAATGCCTGATCATTGATAAAAGTTCTGTTTTTGGAATTCAAATCAATTACAAAATACCTCTCTCCTCTTGTAACAATATCTGCATGGCTGCGGCTTACCGCACTGTTATTGTTTACAAAATAGTCTGTATAGCTCTGCTCTTTGCCAATACGGAAAACCGGTTTATTAATACTTATTTTTTCATCTGTCAAAACCCTGTGAAGCGTGGGAAAATGCGTCTGTGTAGTTTCTTTCAGCAATGTTGTTTCTTCTGTTCCATCCTGCATTCCTGCTTCGTTCAATAAACCCGTTTCCATATCCTCCTGCAGCAATGATGTTTCATCCGTTTCCATCAAAACTGTTGTTTCTTCTCCAAAAGGATGATAATGTTCATAATAATCTTTGCGCTTATCCGTAATAAATCCGCTCTGCCCAATATTGTGCTTTTTAATTGTGTTAACAATACTGCGGTCTTCCTTTGCAATATATTGTTCAATTATATCTGCATCATATCCGTCTAATCCTTTGATAAAATACACAAATTTGGAAAGATAACCCGCATTCTGATCCTGTACGGGAATAACAGAATAAATGATTGACTCTATAAAATTCAAAAAATTTATCGTGCTCTTTTTATTCTGAAGCGGTAGATAGATAAACTGAATTTCTTTTGTCGTCTCATTCATATAAATATTCTGGAAATTCAACACAACCAGACTCATCCAAAGTTCATTTGCCTGCACTTTCTGTGTCAAATCTACAATCTGCTCCATAAGAAAGAAAAAATCATATTTGCTAAAAGGTCTTTTCAGACGCTCTGAGAGACTTATTCCGGACGGACCTGTATATTCAATCACATTTTTCTTTATCACTTTTGCTTTCAGCAATCCGCGAATACTTTTTCGGGCAAAAAAATCCATCTCCCCTGCGTCAATTTTTTCCCCGCGCGAAAGTTTTACACTTACTGTCAACTGATAATTTCTGATTTTCGCTTTACACTTCGCCATAATCCATTTCCCCTATGCTATAATTTGCGTAGAACTGTATGTTCTACGCAATACCGCAAACAAAAATATCCTCAGACAATCTTAAAGACTGTCTGAGGATATTTTAATTTTTAAAAACCATAAATTTTACACGCTACTCCGCCGCCAGCACAACCACTGTACGCGGTTGAATTTTTAACCTGTTGTCATCATTTAAATCTGCCTCTTCTTCCGGCGCTTTGCCGTCTTTATATTCTGCAAAAGTATTCACGCAGATCTTCCACCGCATTTCTCCCGGCAGCTGCGGAAGCTGCATATCCAATGGCTCCCAGTAAGCGTTCATGGCATAAAATACAATATCGTCTTTTGTATCTTCTTCATTTCTTCCCGCATACATTACGCCGATTAATCTGCTGGTATAATCTGTCCCGCCATTCCAGGGATAACCGTTATGGATACTAATCTCCGGAAACCCGCAGGAAGCAGGCTTTGTAGATTTTCTTACAACTGCGTATTTTTTACGGAATGCAATCATATACCGGAAAAAATCATGTATTTCCTGGTATTTCTTAAGCCGGTTCCAGTCCAGCCATGAAATCTGATTGTCCTGACAATAGGCATTGTTATTTCCAAACTGTGTATTGCAAAACTCATCACCGGCGTAAAACATTGCTGGGCCTCTGCTGCACATCAGCGTTGCAAATGCGTTTTTCACCATGCGCCGGCGCAGATTTTCTATTTCTGCATCTTCTGTCTCTCCTTCTGCTCCACAGTTCCAGCTGTTTCCGTTATTATCTCCATCCGTGTTATTCCAGCCGTTTTTCTCATTGTGTTTTGTATTATAAGAATACAAATCATACAGCGTAAATCCGTCATGGCATGTCAGAAAATTAACAGATGCGCATTTTCTGCCATCTGACGGGTCGTAAAGATCTTTTGAACCGGTAATTCTTGTAATTGCCGTTCCGGCCATTCCCCCGTCTCCTTTTAAGAACCGCCGCATATCGTCTCTGTATCTGCCATTCCATTCTGACCATCTGCGGAATGCCGGAAAATTCCCCACCTGGTATAGTCCTGCCGCATCCCATGCCTCTGCAATCAGCTTCACTTTCCCCAGTACGGAATCACAGGCAATCGCCTGTAAGATCGGCGGTTCCGCCATTGGAGCGCCACTCTGGTCACGCGTCAGAATTGATGCCAGATCAAACCGAAAGCCGTCTACACGGTATTCTGTAACCCAGTAGCGCAGGCAGTCAATAATAAATCTCCGTGTCACAGGGTGATTGCAGTTTAAAACATTGCCGCAGCCGCTGAAATTATAATAATGTCCGTCCGGAGACAAAATATAGTAAATATTATTGTCAATTCCTTTGAAAGAAAAACTGGGTCCATCCTCATTGCCCTCAGCCGTATGGTTAAACACAACGTCTAAAATTACTTCAATTCCGTTTTCTTTCAGCTCGTATATCATCTGCTTTAATTCATCGCCTTCATGGTTATGCTCCACAACAGAGGAATATCCTGTATTCGGCGCGAAAAAACAGACGGTATTATATCCCCAGTAATTGTAAAGCTGCTCTCCGTCTACAACTCTGGCGCTCTCCATTTCATCGAATTCAAAAATAGGCATCAGCTCTACCGCATTGACTCCCAAATCCTTCAGATATGGAATTTTTTCACGAAGCCCCTCATAAGTTCCTTTTGCATTGACTCCGGATGACTCATCTTTTGTAAATCCTCTTACATGCATCTCATAAATCACAAGATCTTCTAACGGATACTCTAACTGCCTGACCTTTCCCCAGTCAAAGTTATTTTCCACAACTCTTGCATGATATACAAAATCTCCGCCGCCTTCCGGACGTTCCCCCCAGTTTCTCTGTCCGGTTACTGCCCGTGCATAAGGATCTAACAAAATATTATCTTTGTTAAAAAGGAGTCCTTCCTGTTTATCATAAGGGCCGTCCAGCTGAAATGCATATTCGAATTCTTCAATTTTCAGCCCGAATACAAGCATGGAGTATGTGTTTCCAATATGGTAGGATTTTGGAAATTTCAGCTTTGCATAAGGTTCTTTTTCCGTTGGACGAAACAGTAAAAGGGTACATTCCGTAGCGCCGAATGAATGAATTGTAAAGCTGACTCCGTTTGAAACGGCAGTGGCTCCGTCTCTGTTATAAAATCCGGGCCGCACCAGAAATCCGTCAATTACATCCAAAGGCTGCAATTTCGCACCACGCTGCGGCATATTATGCCGCACAGGCTCAATTTCATTTTCCTCTTTAAGCGGTGCTTCCTCCTCTTTTTTATCCTCCGGCTTTTCTTCCGATTTAACTTTCTCTGTACTGTCCGGCTGCTTTTCTGCCATGCCAGCTTCGGCTTTGCTCTCCGGATGCTTTTCTGCCACGTCAGTCTCGGCTTTGCTTTCCAGTGGATTTTCCAACAGGTCATTCTTCTCTTCGCTCTCTGGCTGTTCTTCTGCTATATCAGCCTCGGCTTTGCTTTCCGGCTGTTTTTCTACAACGTCAGCCTCGGCTTTGCCAACTGCCTGATTCTCAGGTTTCTCTTCTCGTCTGTCCGCAGCCCCATCTTTTGGCTTTTCCGGCTGCATCTCCTGTTTCTCTATATTTCTGTCACGCTCTGCGGGTATTCCGTATTTTTTCTTTTTTAAAATTTTTCTGAAAAATCCCATAAATAACTCCACTCCCTTTTTATAACATAATATGCAAAAAGACTGCCGTTGGCAGATTTTTTGTATTCTTTGCGCCAGATTTCCTTTAGAGCATATTTGAAAATTGCTTTCTGCCAGATGTATGACCCGCCGGGGTGGGAGATTTGTACCAAATGAGGGTGCGCAGCGGGCTACGTTGACCAAATTCATACAGATTGAACTGCTTATGTCCAATCCAATGGTGCAAATCTCGCGCTCAGTGGGACGCGCAGATGGCGGAATAAATTTTCAAACGCGCTCTAGCATGGCCTGAAACAGCAGCAATTGCAGAGCATATTTAAAAACAACATGCTAAGACACCAGTTTCCTGTACCGGCATAGGGCCTCTCATAGCTCTGCCCCATATTCCGGTACCATGTACCTCCAAAATCCAGATGCTGCTTAAACTGCCGGTATTCCATGTTGCTGGGCTCTAAGGCAACTGCTTTTTCAATCTGTTCTTTGGCCGTCACATTATTGCCGACTGCCACATTGGCCATTGCACTGTAATAATACCACCTCGCGCCTCTTTCTGAAGGTGAAACAGAATTTAATACATTCAGCGCCTCTGCAAAATGACGGTTTGCAATATAATTTGCCGCTGCCTGCAGCTCTATGGAATCATTGCCCCTTCCCGAAGAGTAATCGCCATATGCACGGCTGCCTCCGTAACTGTAACCCTGCTGCTTTTCTTTCATAATCTGGTCATACGCCTGCTGCACCTGCTTGAACCTTTCCTCTGCCTGCTCTTTATGGGGGTTGTTCACGTTTGCATCGGGGTGGTACTTCCGGCTCAAAGAACGATATGCTTTTTTTATTTCTTCATCGCTGGCTTTCGGCGAAACGCCCAAAACCTCATAAGGATTTGACATTCTGTTTTCCTCTGGCTTTCTTTTCCTTCTGTTTTCTCTTTTTTAACTGAATATATTCATATCTGGACCATACACCGGAATATAAGATATTGCGCAGAATATCGGCATGCATAAGAATCGGCAGCCGCTCAAAAGACTTCGCACATTCTGACATCATACTGGTAAGAAGCAGTTTTACAAATGTCTCAAAATCTTCTTCCCGCTGGCAGACCATCTGCGCAAACGGATTGTAATTCTGACGCTTTTTATCCTTTTTAAAATCTTCATAAGCATCCATCAGATAAATATACTTACCCATATAAAAACTCAGACACCGCAGTTCTTCTGACCATTCATCTTCCTTCCAGTCAAAAATTTCTTCTGTTACCATTCCGGTCAGGCCGGAAATCAAATCAATATTTTCCTCACCGGCTTCTTCTGCAGCGGAAAGATCGGCAATATACCGCTCAACTGCCGTTACCTGTCTGGGATACTTCTTCCGGATTTTCTCATAGTCTTTTAACAGCGCCTTTGCAAATGCTTTCTTTGTATATGCCCTGTTGTCTTTCCAGTCATCCTCCAAATTGTGGTATGCCAGTACAATATTCATATCTGCCGCATACTCTGTCGCTTCATTGATCCATGCCGTCTGCTTTTTCGTCGGATGAAGCGGGCAGGTAAATGCAGTCTCTTCATGATCCAATTCATATAATCCCGTCAAAAGCACAACCAGAAATGTCATATCATAATTCAAAAGCATCTGGCCTTTCGTACCGCAATTGCGTTTTAACTTCTGGCACAATCCGCAGTAGTATGCCTGATATGCTTTTGCACTTTCTTTGCAAAGTTCCTTACGATTAATGTTAATATATCCAAACATAAGAATTCGTCCTAACTTTTCTTAATAAATTCTGTTTGACATTTCGGACAGGTGATGCATATTTTTCCTCTTCCTTTTGGAACTCTTACTTTCTGCCTGCACTGCGGACATTTGTAAAAGCGATAAATTTTCTTTTGTTCCTGCCGTTTTTTCAAAGCATTCCATTTTACTGCACGCCGGTACCTGAAATTGCGGTATTTTTGTTCTTCTGCCTGACGTTTTGCAATATTTCTTGAAAATGCCCTGTAGTAACAATAAATCAGCAAAACAATTGCCGTCAGATAAAATATCCTGTTCCTGAAAAACAGGGAAACAACCATCAGCGCGATTGCTGCTCCCAGATAAGCTTTTGACAGTTCATCAAAACCATAACGGCCCGTCATAAACTTTTGTACCTTTTCTCTCATATTCATGCACCTTCATTTGTTTTTTGATATAGAATATATGGTACCGTCTGCACAGTTTACTGTCAACTTACCTATTTTTTTTTAAGAAACATTTTATAATTAATATATTTTCATCCTTTGCTCCATAACTTTTCTGTCAAATGCAAAAGAAAGGGCCGTTTCTGCAGAAATTGCAGATTTCATATACGCAGATAAAACAGCGTCATCCATTGTCTGCATTCCGGACTCCCTTTTCTGCTCCATAACATCCGTAATCTGGGAAATCCGCCCCTCGCGGATCATCATGGAAATATCTTTATCCTCTAACAGAAGCTCATATACGGCGCATCTTCCTTCCTGACTGCGGGAAGGAAGCAGCTGCTGCACGACAATCCCTTTTAAAACTCCTGAAAGACGCCTTTGCATTTCCGGTCTTTTAAAATTTAAAAAACTGTCGATGATCCTCTGCACGGCATCTTCTGCCCACAAAGTATGTAAAACGGCAATGACCAGACATCCCGATTCCGCCGCCCTGACTGCTTCCGAAATCATCTGCGTGCCTTTTAAATTTCCGATAAAAATAACATCTGCATTCTGACGCACCGCTGCACTGACTGCACGGGCATCTTCCTCCTCGTTGCTTCCGATTTCTCTTTGGGATACCATTCCTTTTCCATGAGGTATCACATATTCCACAGGATCTTCAATTGTAATAATATGCTTTGTCTCCGTTGAAGCAATGTAATGAAGCAGGCTTGCAGCTGTCGTCGTCTTGCCGGTTCCTGCTCCTCCCGCAATTATAATCAGTCCCTTTTTCTCTCTGGTAAGCGCCAGAAATCCGGAAGGAAGTAAAATTTCTTCCGGATCCGGAATCTTAAGGGCAAAAAGACGGACTGTAACTGCATAAGATTCCTGCTGCCGGAATGCGTTCACACGAATACGAAACTGGTCAAAAACAGTAACTGCCGTTTCAATTGCACCATCCTGTTCCAATATTTTCCGCTGTATTTCCGTAAGAAAAATATCTAACAGTTCTTCCATTTCTGCTTCCGCTACATTCTCTTTCCCGTATATGCTCATGTTTCCGTTTATCCGGAACATCACGGGACGGCCGGGCATGAAATGAATATCCGACGCTTTTTCTTCATAGCCGTTTTTAAGCAATTCTTCTAAATCCATGTAAAACCTCCTGCATAAAATAAATACAAAAAATAAGCAGGGCGATAAGCCGGGTTATGTCGTGAATGATCATCTATCTAGGACGGCTGTTGCCAGCCGCCTCAAGCAACCTACCTAAAGCTGGCGGGCCACGTCAACGCTTATGTTTGGTCTTGCTTCGAATGGGGTTTACATATGCCCTCCCTGTTACCAGAGAGGCGGTAGTCTCTTACACTGCCCTTCCACCCTTACCAGTATCACTGGCGGTATATTTCTGTTGCACTATCCTTGGAGTCGCCTCCACCGGACGTTATCCG
>CAOKHR010000057.1 GCA_948468325.1 uncultured Lachnospiraceae bacterium
CAACTGTGACTGGAGATCCGTCACGTATTACGTTTTCTGAAACGAATTATTTGATCCATGTAGTCAGTCCGGTTTTTATGGCATCTTTTGACGCCAATGGCGGAAGCTGCAGCACGGGTTCCCAGCAGGTTTATTGGAATGAAGCTTACAGCTACTACAGTCCGCTTCCTACGCCGGTCAGGGATGGCTATCGTTTTGAAGGATGGTATACCAGCGATGGAGCCCGGATTACGAATACTTCTATATTCAAGCTGAAGACAAATATCGTTTTGTATGCGCATTGGAGTCCTGAAAAGTATTATGTACATTTTGAACCGGTAGGAGGGGAATCTCCAACGGAATATAAACAGGTTACATATGGCGAAAAATACGGAGAACTTCCTGTGCCGGAGAGGGAAGGATATACGTTTAAAAACTGGTATACGCAAATAGAATATGGCCTGACTGTAACAGCAGATACTACAGTGAAGACGGCAGACGACCATATATTATATGCCGGATGGACGAAAAATCCGGATACTACCGATAACGGACATTTACTGACGAAAATAAACGGGCAGCAGCCATCCTGCGTGGAAGAAGGTTACGAGACTTACTGGACATGTTCTACCTGTGGCAAAATGTTCCGTGATGCCAACGGAATCAATGAAATTACCAAGATTACCAAAATTGATGCAACAGGGCACAATTATAAAAGCAGTATCGTTTCACCAACCTGTGTAGAGGATGGTTATACGCTTTATACCTGCACGGTGTGCGGCGACAGCTATACGGCAGACCCTGTCAGTGCATCCGGACACACGCCGGAAATATTGCCGGCTGTAGATGCAGACGATACGAAAACCGGACTGACAGAAGGCCGCAGATGTGCTGTCTGCGGTGAAATTTTAGAGGCACAGCAGGAAATACCCAAAAAACCGGAAAGCGGAGAGCAGCAGCCAGAAGTCGGAGAGCAGCAGCCAGAAGTCGGAGAGCAGCCGGAAGGAGAACAAAAACCAGAAGGGGAACAGAAACCGGAAGGGGAACAGAAACCGGAAACAGAGCAGCCGGAAGGAGAACAGAAACCGGAAGGAGAGCAGCAGCCGGAAAGAGAACAAAAACCAGAAGGGGAACAGAAACCGGAAACAGAGCAGCCGGAAGGAGAACAGAAATCAGAAAGAGAACAGAAACCGGAGGGTCAGCAGCAGGAAGAACAGGAAGAATTACAGGAGCCAGATGACAGTCAGACGCAGGAAACGGATCTGAAACCTGGCTGTATACTTAAACTTACTGCAAAATCAAATGGTTTTCAGGTAAAATGGAGAAAGCAGGCAAAAGGCATTTCCGGATATGTGCTGCAGTATTCCACAAATAAAAAATTTACGGGCAACTCAACAAAAAGAATTTTTGTGAATAAGAAAAAAACATCGTCAAAAACGATTTCAAAGCTAAAACCAGGAAAAAAATATTTTGTCCGGATTTGTTCATACAAAACAGTGAAAAATAGTGGGAAATCAGAAAAAATTTATTCGGAATGGTCAAAGGAAAAAGCTGTAACGACAAAAAAATAACTGATACAGGAGCTGTTTCGGCAGATTATTATAAATGAATGGAGATATAGTTATGTCATTATTTAAAAAAATATTTCAAAAAAATGAAGAAGTATCAACGCCATATAATTACGAGGATCGATATGCAATTGAACATGTATTTATGCCAAACTGGATATTAGGACCGGATGGTGCTGGTGTGATCTGTCAAATTTTGGATGAGGAAGGCCAATTTTTTGTTGACACATATAACAATTATCACAGAGATGATGCAAAGTATTCCTGTCCGTATACAAAAGAGCAGTTTTCCGTATCAAAATCACGCATAACCGGACAGGATGAAAACGATCTGTTTGCGGTCAGGATTGTAATGCCGCAGCCTGAAAGAACACCGCTGTGCAGTCTGATTTTTTTGCTTCACGATGATAAAATGGAAAGTCGAAGGTATCTTACAATTGAAAGAGACGATAATCTTACATCCGGTTATGCTATTTGTGAATGGGATAAAAATCAAGATCTTTCTGATTGGAATGCAAGAGGGATGCATGCATTTTACGGTAATTACTCAGATGACAGGCTGATGCAAATTTTAAGGGCATAATTTTAACCCTGGCATTAATGACAGCTGCAGGAGCTGATAACTTTTTATATGTTTATCCTGCAAAAATAGCAGAAGGCCTGAATTCCAATCGAGCAGGGGAGATTTTCTTTTCTCTCTCACTGCCGGTATGTGCTGTTCTGCAGATTGCAGTCCAACATAATAGAATTTCATTTAAGGTATCTTTGTTTATAAAGCTGTTACACGAAGAAATATAAAATAAAGATAAAAAAAGCCAGCTTAGGGTATGTACTCATACAACCTCAAAAGCTGGTTTTTTTCTTTTTGGTAGAGTATAATATATTCAGATGTAGAAATATGGTATATTCATACAGAAAGGAGCGCCTTATGTCAGAAAAAGTATATCCGGATTGAGTACAGAAACAGAAATCAACAGGAACTACGGTAAAATTGAAAAAAGCGGTTCTAAAAAGGTTGTTGTAAATTACGCATAAAGATAATTTAAGGAGAGTTAATAGAATGTTAAGATTTTTTTATGTAATTATCATGAATTTGTTTCGGGCGCCTTATATTATTCCAAAAATGCGGCGGGAGGCAGAGCATCCTGAACGTTATACGGAAGAAGAGCGTTATAATCTTGCACGGCATGTCATACGTCTGATGAAACTTTCCGGTAAAATCCATACAAAAGCATATGGTACGGATAATCTTCCAAAAGATACCGGATATATTATGTATCCCAATCACCAGGGAAAGTATGATGCACTTGGGATTATCCATACACATAAACTGCCATGTTCACTCGTTATGGATAAGCGAAAATCAAATTCTATTTTAGTTAAAGAATTTGTTGATTTGATTCAGGGAAAACGTTTAGAAAAGGATAATATCAGACAAGCTCTTACAATTATTAATGAAGTAGCAAGTGATGTAAAAGCCGGAAAACGGTATATTCTGTTTCCGGAAGGCGGATATGAATTTAACAATAAGAATACTGTAACGGCATTTAAAGCCGGAAGTTTTAAGTCTGCAATCAAAGCGAAAGCACCAATTGTGCCTGTTGCTTTGATTGATTCCTACAACGTATTTAATAGTTTCCATTTCGGAAAAATAACAACGCAGGTGCATTATCTTGAGCCGATTTATTATGAAGAATACCGTGAAATGAAAAGCAGTGATATTGCATTGCTGGTACAAAAACGTATTCAGGAGACAATAGATAAGAATACCATAAATACAACAGCATAATTTTATTTTTCCCGCAGGCGTACAATTTTAGCCGCCTGCCGGCGTCTTTCGTCTGCCTGTGCAGCGTAATGCTTTCTGGTTGTATTCACATCCTTATGTCCAAGTACATCTGCAACAAGATAAATATCGCCGGATTCCTGATATAAAGTTGTGCCATATGTACTGCGCAGCTTATGAGGTGTAATATTTTTTAAAGACGTAACAAGTTTTGAGTATTTTTTTACAAGATTTTCTACAGAACGGACATTTAGCCGCTTTTTCTGCATGGATAAAAACAGAGCATTGGCATGTCCTTCTACGGGGATGATTTTTTCGCGCTCCTGCATATAATCGGAGAGAGCCTCTTCAACTTCTTCACCGAAATATACAATTGATTCATAACCGCCTTTCCGGTGTACTTTAATACCGTTATTTTTAAAATCTACATCTGTAAGATCAAGTCCGACACACTCTGATACACGGATTCCTGTTCCAAGCATCAGCGTAAGCATGGCAAGATCTCTTTTTTTTGTCTGTGCATGATATGCTTTTTGGCGTTCCGTTAAGTTTTCTCCAGATTCCACTTCATCCAATAATGAGGCAACTTCGTCCACATCCAGACGGATAATTGCTTTTTCATGCAGCTTTGGCATTTTTACAAGCTCTGCCGGATTTGTAAAAATGCGTTCTGTGCGGAAGAAGAAGTTATAAAAGCTTCTCAAACATGCAAGCTTTCTGGAAATTCCGCGTTCATTATTGGTGTGTTCCACATCATCCTTAACATAATATTTTAACCAGTTTAAGTATTCTTCAATATCTGAAGCTTTAATTTGATCTAAAAGATCAATGGAGAATTCAGATATTTCCATTTTTTTGCAGGATGGATTATTTTCATGCATGTATTCAAAAAATGTTCCCAGATCGTACGCATAGGCGATACGTGTTCTGGAAGAAGTTGTTGGTTCAATTCCAATAAAAAAATCTCTGCAGAAGTGGGGGAGTGTCTGTAAGAGTTCTCTAAGCTTTAATTCATTATCAATATTGACTTTTTCGTGATAAGCTCTTTCTTTCATCATTTTACCTTCTTTCCGGCCATCCGGGTATATTTCCGTTTATAATGGCAGTAAACATTCTGTTTTTGACACCGGGATTTTCAAGATTCAGATCCCGTAGCAATTTTTTTACATATTCCCGTCTGGTTATACCGTCCTGGGAACATGGATTTTTTTCTACAGGAAGTTTATAACGGTTCGTAAACCCTATAATATCAGCTTCCGGAAGATACATTAAGGGCCGTATCACTGTTAAATCCATACGGTCCAAATAAGTGACCGGTGAAAAAGAGTAAAATCTTCCTTCATAAATTAAAGAAAGCAGCATTGTCTCTACAATATCATCTTTGTGATGTGCATAAGCGACTTTATTGCATCCCAGTTCTTTGGCCTTATCATTTAAAGCGCCTTTGCGCATTTTTGCACAAAGAGAGCAGGGTGAACTTTCTTTTCGGTCTTTAAATATAATTCTGGCAATATCAGTATTTACAATATGCAGGGGAACTTCAAGATCTTCACACAAAGCTTTAATGCGATCTAAATTGAATTCTTCGTATCCGAGATGCACCGTAATAGCCGTAAGCGCAAACGGATTTGGATAAAAGCGCTGTAAGTGTTTTAAAGCATACAACATCGTGAGGCTGTCTTTTCCTCCTGAAATACCGATAGCAATCTTATCACCAGGCAAAATCATGCTATAATCATCGACTGCTTTTCTTGTATAACTAAGCAATTGCTGTAATTTCATTTTAATCCTCCGGTAGAGAAATTTTGTAACAGTAACCGTTACGAAATTTTACACAAATTAATTATATACTATTTCAAACATAAAATCTATGGTATAATAAATCTGAAAACAGAAGAAACAGGAGAGAAGAGGATTATGCGTTTTTTAATTCAGCGTGTGAACCATGCAAAAGTTACAGTAGAAGATAAACTCACCGGAGAAATCCGACAGGGCTTTTTAGTTTTTATTGGTATATCCGAAGAGGATACAAAAGAAATTGCAGACAAGTTAATAAAGAAACTGCTAAATCTGCGAATCTTTGAAGATTCACAGGGTAAGACAAATCTTGCATTAAAAGATGTAGGCGGAAGCCTGCTTTTGGTATCACAATTCACATTGTATGCAGACTGCAAAAAAGGCAACCGTCCTTCTTTTGTACATGCAGCGCCTCCCGCACTTGCAGAACAATTATATGAATACATCATCAACCAATGCAAAGCCGCCGGCTTTAAAACCGAAACCGGCATATTTGGCGCTGACATGAAAATACAACTTGAAAACGACGGCCCTTTCACCGTAATTTTAGACTCTAAAGAATTATCTTAAAAAAACCAGGCTTAACAAACCAGTCGCCCCAAAAGTAATCTGCTATAACTAAAATTTTACACAACAAAATTCAAAAAAGTTATCTCCAAACCCCCTCAAGTTTAACGAACTAGTTGACCCAAATGCAATTCCGCAGAACCGATTACAACTATGGGCCAACTATTCGTTAAACTTGTCTTTTGCGAATAGTTTGTTTACCGTTTTTTCTTCCTCAAACAATCCCCATACGCCAGAATCAGGTCTACACAGCCGTCTACACCGATTCTTCCACTGTCAAGTGTAATATCATAACTTTTCGAATCTCCCCATTTTTTGCTGGTATAATAATTATAATAGCTGGCACGTTGTTTGTCTGTTTTTTGAATCATGTCACGGGCTTTATTTAAAGACAGATTCATTTTTTTAGAAATTCTTTCTGTACGGTAATCCAGGCTTGCATGTACAAATACTTTGATGCAGTTTGGATTTTCTGCCAATGCATAATCGGCACAGCGCCCGACAATGACACAGGATTCTTTTTCTGCAATTTTTTTAATGGCGTCAAACTGTGCCAGAAAAACTTTGTGATTTAACGGCATATCCATATAAGGCGCTGAAGAATATCCTCCGAAAGAATATGTATCCATAACAAGTGAAAAAAGAAAGCTGTTCGTTGGCTTTTCATCATGATTTTCAAAAATTTCCGCACAAAATCCGCTTTCCCTGGCAGCTTCTTTTAACAACTCTTTGTCATAGCATTTTATGCCCAGACGATTTGCAAGTGCTGTGCCTATATCCTTGCCGCCGCTGCCAAATTCTCTTCCAATTGTATACACGAATTTACTCATGAAATCCCACCTTTATTATTTTATATCTAAATTATATAGCATTTTGCTAAAAAAGTATACCCTAAAGGGCATCCAAAGATGACAAACTGTAACAGTTCAGCCTTACGGCTTCACTGTTACGGAATCCGCCTATTTAAAGTTTGGCTGCGCCAAAGGGGCGGATTCCCGCTTGACATAATATACACTTTCTTACGGACTTTGCAGAAAGTCCTGGGCTGAACTGTTACGACAAACTCCTGCGGAGTTGTCTCATAATGTATATACAAATCAGCTATTTGAGCGGAATTTATTGATTAATGTTACAAAATACTCCGGTAAAGGCGCAGAAACTTCCAGATACTCTCCTGTTTTTGGATGTATAAAACCAATGGTCATAGCATGCAGTGTCTGTCCCGTTAAATGATATGGATTTTTTGGATTGCCGTAGACAGTATCTCCAAGCAGAGGATGTCCAATACTTGCCATATGCACGCGGATTTGATGCGTTCGACCCGTTTCCAGACAAAATTCCAGATATGCAGTATTCTTCCATTGCTCAAGCACTTTATAATGCGTAACTGCAGGTTTTCCGTTTTTTGTAACAACAGCCATTTTTTTCCGGTCTGTTGCATGACGCCCAATATCCCCTTCGATACGGCCTTCGGCCTCTCTTAGATTTCCGGATACAATCCCCCGGTAAACTCTTTTTATCGAATGCTCCTTAATCTGTTCTGCAATACACAAATGGCTGGCATTATTTTTACAAATGATCAGAGAGCCTGTCGTATCTTTGTCAATCCGGTGTACAATTCCCGGACGTATTTCGCCATTGATTCCCGAAAGACTGTCTTTGCAATGATACATAATGGCATTGACTAACGTACCGGAATAATGCCCTGCCGAAGGATGCACAACCATATCTTTGGGCTTATTCACAATTAGAATATCTTCATCTTCATATAAAATATCCAGCGGAATATTTTCCGGCAGAATTTCAATGGCTTCTGCCGGAGGAACCGATACGGTTACTTCCTGTGCGGCCTTTAGTTTATAATTTACTTTCTCGCATTTTCCATTTATGGTAACCTGATTGTCTTTGATTAATTTTTGTAAAAAAGAACGGGTAAGGGATGGCATTTGCTCTGATAAGTATTTATCTAAACGCATTCCCGTATCCGTGTCTTCTATCGTAAAAGTAAATTGTTCCATCTCAATGATTTTCTTTCTTTTTCCATATAAAAATTCGTTCCGAAAGCAGATCAATGTCTTCTTCCTTATAATAAAAGAGAAATGTGATAATTAACAGACATGCCGCTGCTGTAACATAAATATCTGCAACATTAAATACCGGAAAATCAATTAGTTTAAAGTATAAAAAATCAATGACATACTTATGCGCGCATCTGTCAATAAAATTTCCAAAAGCTCCGGAAATCAAAAGTATTAATGTCAGATGCAGATAAAAGTAACGTTTTTCATCCGGTATCCGCACATACAGATAGATCAGAACTGCTGCGGAAATCGTTGTCATAATCACAAGAAACAATCCCTGTCCCTGTAAAATACCAAACGCTGCTCCGCGGTTTTCTAAATAAGAAAATTCAAATACATCGGGAATCACCGGAATTGCAGGTGCATTTTTCAAATGTAGAACAGCAAGATACTTTGTCATCTGGTCCAGAATAATTAAAATAATTGTAAAAATACATCCCATCCATAGTTTGGCATGTTGTCTCAAAAATTTCTGCATATGCGTTTACCCCTCAAGTACAGAAGAAATTGCAGCCAAAATCTGTTCGTTGCTTAAATCAGGATTAATGTATGCATTTCCTATTGATTTTAACAGTATGAATTTGATATTTCCTGCGGCCATTTTTTTGTCCGATTTGCTGACAGCAAGAATTTCATCTTGCGAGAGGCCTTTGACGGAAACAGGAAGTCCAAATTGTACAAGAGTGTCTATAATCCTGCTGCACTCTTCTTCGGTAATATGTCCAAAGTTACAGGATAATCGGCAGGCCGCAGCCATTCCGATTCCGACGCATTCTCCATGGAACAGTTTAAAATCAGAAAGTTTTTCGACAGCATGGCCGATTGTGTGTCCAAAATTTAATAATGCACGCTCTCCTGCTTCTTTGGGGTCCAGTTCCACAACCCTGCGCTTAATTTCACAGCTTTGAAACACCATTTCTTCAATTATATCCGGCTGCAGTTCCATAATACGTGATTTATTTTCCTGCATCCATGAAAAATAGGCTTCTGATTTTATCAAACCATGCTTTAATACTTCTCCAAGTCCTGATATAAACTGTGCGTTTGGAAGCGTTTTTAACAGAGAAAGATTCATATACACAAGCTTTGGCTGATAAAAAGCTCCCACCATATTTTTGTACTGCAAAAAGTCTACGCCTGTTTTGCCGCCGATACTGCTGTCTACCTGTGACAAAAGCGTAGTTGGAATTTGTATAAAGTCGATACCTCTTAAATAGGTTGCTGCCGCAAAGCCTGTCAAATCTCCTACGACGCCTCCCCCAAATGCAATTAAAATATCTTTACGGTCAAAATGATTCAGGATCAACTGTTCGTATAATTTCTGTACCGTATCTAAATTTTTTTGCTCTTCCCCTGCCGGAAAAGAAAAAGAAATAACCGTATGAAAATAAGATTTTATAATTTCTGATAACTCATTTAAATGCAGTCCGGCAAGATTTGAATCTGTTACAATACAAATTTTACGATTGGAAGCATATCCCAACTGCTTTATCTGCCCAATCAGATTTTTAAAATCCTGTTCCAGTCTGATTTCATAACATGGAATTCCTTCATAAGAAACAGTCATTGATTTTGACATAAATTCTTTCTCCTCTCAGATACTTTTATGCTATGCGGCACTCATTACACATATTTTTTCAGTGATATTTTTATGCGGCCTTTCCGTGTTATTCCGCTGCTTCCTTCAAAAATAAATTTACCAAATCCACGGACAGAGATAACGTCATTTTCCTTACACTCATAGGCATTAGAGGAAACGATGCAGTCATTTACAAAAACTTTCTGCGACTGAATGAAATTTGCACTCTGTGTTCTGGATTTTCCTGCAGCAAAGGCAACTATGCTGTCCAGACGGGCCGATGAAACAATTCCTGTCAAATGTTCAAATTTTTGCTTAAATTGCACCAGTTCAGGTTCTATTTTTTCACCTGTCACTGCAGTATGGCGGATTTGCTGCAGATATGTAAGCAGATATTCTGAAATAGTATCTTCACAAAAAATATAATAATCCTTATCCTCCACTCGAATATCGCCGATTCGGGAACGTTCTACACCAGAGTTCATCAAAGCGCCCAGCACATCCCGATGAGAAAGACTTTCTGCAAATTTTGGATGTCGGGGCCGAAAATGAAGGCATACAATCGGAAAGCTGCAGACAGGAAGCGGATTCGCATAATAAAGAGCATCAGGGATAAATGCTATCATCTGACGCTCTGCAAATTCATATCCTCCGGAAAGCTGATACGAAGTTTCAATATCAGACAAAACCTGGTGAAACAGATTCAATTCATTTAAATTTAAAAAATTACTGAAAGTAACCATGCCTTTCCGGTCTGCCAGTCTTGATAAATCAATAAAACGCTTCTGCTCCATAAGACTCCTTAAATATCCATGTGAAGTCCGGAAGGACTAAAAGTATCTACCAAATCCTGAAAGTCTCCGGAAATATCTACCGATGATGGAGTAATAATAAATATGTAATTTGAAATTTTCTGCAGATTGCCTTTGATTGCGAAACAGGAACCGGAGGTGAAATCAATAATTCTCTGCGCAATATCAATGTCTAAACCTTCTACGTTCAATACAACGGGACGGTTTGATAACAGTGTTTCTGTGATTTCTCTGGCATCTTCGACAGATGTCGGCTTAATGACACATACTTCCATACCTCCCGAGCTCTGCTTTTTCACAGAACGCATCTGCGTAACTTTTGGCATTGTTTTTGTTTTTTCTCTGGCAGGAGGTTCATCATCGTATTCTGCATTTTTACGGTTTTTGCGTGAACTTTTTCTGATTACCGGCGTTTCTTCTTCTTCGTCATAAAAATCATCATCATAAAAATCATCGTCTTCATCTTCCGGGTTCAAGCGCATAACATCTAAAAATTTATCCAATACTCCCATAAAAAGTCAATCTCCTAACTATATCTTATCACCCTGCATTTTTTCAGGGCTAATTTCTGGCACCAAAAATGCCTGTCCCAACACGGACAATGGTAGCGCCCTCTTCAATTGCTACCATGTAATCACCTGTCATACCCATGGACAAAATATCCATAAATACATTATCGATGTTTTCTTTGGCAATGTCAACAGATAATTCCCTGATTTTTTTAAAATAAATTCT